>NZ_JBBUTG010000022.1:0-105632 GCF_038066555.1 Ideonella lacteola
CAGGGCGCATGGCGGCGTTGCCCAACTTGCCCAGGCACCAGCCTGGGCGGCGTCGGGCGCCTTGCCCTGCATCCCTGGACAACCCGTTCGCACGGGGCTGCGTAGTGTGAACACGCCCTGGCCGGGCCGGCCCCGGCCTCCACCGCTTGAGCCTACCGTGCTGCCGGCTTCACGACCTTGACCGCCGTGCCGGTGCTGAAGCTGGCATCCGCGGCGTGCCATTGCTGGCCGTCAGCCGCCCGGTCGGCGTTGGCGAAGCGCACCGCGAAGCGGACGTCGCCACCATTCTTGGCAAAGGCATCGGGCGCGGCCAGCGACACATCGTAGGTGCCGGCAGGGGCGTCCGCGGGAATGGGCACGCTGACGTCGAAGCGGCTGGAGCCGGTGGCTTGAGCGGCCAGCTTGCTCAGCTTGCCGCCTCGCCCCGTCAGCACCTCGCCGGAGCTGCGGTGGGTGAGGCGAACTTCCAAGGCGCGGTCGACGAACATGCGAGCCCAGCCGACGTTGCGCAGGTCGACATGCACCGTGAGGTTGCCGCCTTGCTTGATCTTGCCGGGGTGGTTGAGCCGATCCAGCTGGATCCGGTACCCCATCTGGGCCGACACCGTCGAGTAACAGCCCTCGGACTTCCAGGTGTTCAGCACCGAGGGCGCGTAGTCGGCATTCAGCCATGCCAGGTGGTATTGCGGGCCTTCCTTGAGGATGTCGGCGCAAGAGCTTCGCACCGGTGTGTCGGCGTTTTCGCAAGTCTCACCACCGAAAGAGGCCTTGCGCGTCAGCTCCTGGATGTAGGTGCGAAGGTCGGGTGACGGGTAGGTGCCCGAATCGGTGGGGCCGGCCAGGAAGCAATCGTTGTGGGACGCGACCTGTTTCGGCGCATTCACATCCGGATACCAAAGCTTCAGGTCTCCGGGGTACCGGAAGGCGATTTGCGTGGTGGCGGGCACATTGGCCAACAGGGCGTCGCGAACGATCAACCGGTTGGCATCGGCCGTGTCGCAAGAGGTGTCGCCTGAGTGGTATCCGCAGGAATTGCCTGATTTCGACGAATGCCATTCACCCCATGCCCCGATGAAGCCCGCGCGCATGTACGGAATGACCTCGGCATGCGCCGCCAGCACCGGCTTCAGCTGCGCCAGGTGGCGCGCGATCTGGCTGGCTGTGGCGTCATTGCCGCCGGCGGTGAAATCGTAGGCCACCAGCAATTCGGCCTTCATGCCTTCTGCGCGGATCGCCTCCAGCCGAGAGCCCAGCGTCGTCAGCACCGAGGCGGGAATGTCCGTTTGCCGATACGCGGCCAACGACACCGGCGCATGCACCAACCGCTGCCCACGCGCATAGCCCGCTTTGACACTGCCGATGTCGAAATCGGTGATCAGGTCACTGCCGGCCCAGCTGTAAAACCCGCGATCCGGGTTCGGCAGATCGGCCGACGTGGGCGAGAAGGTGGCTGACACGGAGGCCGCCAGCGCGAGGGGCGTCGCGAGCGCGCAAGCCGCCGCGAAGGCCAGGGCGGTGACAGACGGCTTGGAGGATCGACGTGGGGTCATGGGGCGCCGGGTGGTGAGGTGAAGGTCAGCGGTATCGCATGGGAAGCGAAACGGCATGTTTCAAGCGGCAAGGCGTGACACAAAGTCCGCCGTCATGGCCCTGTCGTCCTGCGGACGCAGGTTGGGCGATGGCGCGGGGCGCCGGGTACGGCCACGGTACGATGCCCGTTCAACACCGATGAATGACGGAGGAAAGCATGTCCATCGTTTGGCGTGGCGCGGCCACCTGGGCCCGCACCGTGGTTTCCCTGGCGGCTTTGTGGGCGGCCCATGGCGCCATGGCGGCACTGCCGCTGTACAGGATTTCGGTCGTTCCCACCGAGGGTGACCTGGCGAGCGCGGAAGCGATCAACGACCAGGGCGTGATCGTCGGCACCTTGCACGGGGACAAGGCTCGGGCTTTTCGCTGGCGCGAGGGGCGGGCGGTCGAGTGGGCACCGCTGGATGACCCCCGCCGGGAACAGTTCGCGGTGTCGGTCGACGAGCAAGGGGCCATGTCGTATTGGGTCCAGTGGCCCGGCAACGTGTGGCCGGGCAAGTTCCTGCGCACGGAGGTCTGGGCCAAGGGGACGACGCCCGCCAAGAAGCTGCGCGGCGTGTTCTCGTACTTCGGCAACACCGCCGGTGATCTGATCGTCGATGGCCAGGAACGCACCTACGCGCTGCGCGAGCGCGATGGCACGGTCACCGAACTGGGGCTCGCCGACGACAAGGTCGAGCTGAATGACCTGAACAACCGGCAACAGGTCGTGGGCCATCGGAAATCCGGGCGGCCGGTGATGTGGACGCGGGGCGCGGGCTTCACCGACATTCCTGCGCTGCCCGATGAGCCGCAGGTCTCTGCACGGGCCGTCAACGACCGGGCCGAGGTGGCATTGATGACCGGCCCGTTCGACCTCTCTCTCAATGGGCCCGACAACGCGCCCAACGCGATCTACCTGTGGAGCGTCGGCAACGGCGTTCAATCGCTGGGATCGTCCGCTGACTGCGCGTGGTACCAGCCGATCAAGCTCGGAGCGCACGGCACGGTGGTCGGCCAGTGCTATGCCCAGCCTTCGCCGGTGAGTGCGCAACATGCCTTTGCAGCGGACGCCACCCACGGCGTCTACCTGCTGGAGTCTTGCGTCGACCCTGCCGACCCCCAGGCCGGGCGGTACGACATCTGGAAGGCCGTCGGCATCAATCAATCGGGACAGATCGCCGCGGAGGCGTACGACCGGGTCCAGCGTGTGCAGAAGGTGATCTTGCTGACGCCCGTGCGCTGAGCGCGGACGGTTCGAAGGCCAGACGGCCACCCCGGGGGCTTCGCGTTCCCGGTGTCACCCACCCCGGCAGCTGCCTCGTCGCCCAGCCCACGATGTCGAAATCACAGGGCGGTGGTCGTCGTGGGGGTGAGGGTCCTCCTCGGCCGACCACAGGAGATGTCATGGTTTCAAGAAAGCAGATCCAGTTCTCGACATTCATTGCCGCGCCGGTGTCCACGGTGTTCCGCACGATGATCGAGCCCGGCAGCTACCGACAGTGGGCCGCAGCCTTCATGGAAGGCTCGACCTTCGAAGGCACTTGGCAAGCCGGCGAGCGGATTCGATTCGTGGGCCCGGAAGGCGATGGAATGCTTTCCGAGATCGCGGCGAATCGGCCCGACGAGTTCATCTCGATCCGGCACCTGGGCTTTGTCACCAAGGGCGTCGAAGACACGACCAGCGACGCTGCCCGTGCCTGGGCGGGCGCCTGCGAGAACTATTCTTTCGCCGCCGTGCCGGGTGGCACCCAGCTGACGGTCGACCAAGACGTGGTCGCCGAGTTCGAAGGCTATTTGAGCGAGGCTTGGCCCAAGGCGCTGGCCAAGCTGAAGGCGCTGAGCGAGAGCCAGTGAGCAGGCCACCCTGGCTGGAAGGCGGCCGGGCTGCCTTTACGGTGCCTTGGCTCGTCGTGGCAACGTGGATGGCTGGCTGTGTTCCGTATCCGGTCTACAAGACGCTGCAGCCGGCGTCGACCGCGACGGTCCGCGATGAACAAGGTCGGCCGGTGGCCGATGCTGCCGTGACGCTGGTGTCCAGTGCCTACCCCTACGGCCGCGAGAAGTCACGCGAAACCCAGCTGACCTTGCCCGATGGCGTGGCCGCGTTTGCCGCCCGCCGCGAGTGGAGGACCGAGGTGCTGGCCTTGCACGGGTGGGAAGAGTACTTCTGGAATTGGTGTGTTCAGAAGGAAGGCTTTGCCACCTACCGAACCCGCTATGGAGCGGCGGCAGACTTCCCCACCGATGTGAATGTGGTCCTTCGGGCCGGTGAATCGCAGCCGTGCGCGGCAGGGCTTTCCGCAGATCAGCCGGGGAGCCCGCGGTAGACGAAGTCCTGGAATCGGGCTTCACCGCGGCCTGCACTGAACAGCGCGATGCGCAGGCTGAGGAAGCCGCCGAAGACGTTGTGGTGCAGTCCGGAAACCTCCATCTGCCAGGGGTGCGGTTTCCAGGTGACGCCGTCGGTGGAATGCGCGAAGTGGGCGACGTGGTCGCGGTAGGTCACCCGCAGGTGCACTCGGCCGCCGGCAAAGGGCTCGCGCATCCATCGCTGCTCCTGGCCGTAGCCATAGGTGATCGACTCGCGGGTGCTGAAGCCCAGGCCGACGCAGGCGCGCTGGTCGTAAAAGAGCGCCAGGCCGGCGTGGCCGTCGCCAGAGACGTCGAGCGTCACCCGCGCCTCGTAGTGGCGATCGCCGACGATGCAGGTCAACGGTGAGCAATCGGGCAACGATTCGCCGCGGCCTTGCATCACCACGCCCCGGCCGTCGTGGCGCAGCCGATCGGCCTCCTGCGGGCCGGCGGCGAAGAAACTCCAGCGCAGGCCCAGCGCGCCGCGTGAGAAATCGTCGGAGAGTGCCAGGCCAGCCGGCACCGCCTGGCCGCCCCGCGGCTTGCGCATCGGTGCGGACAACGTGCCGCCTCGGGCCCGAAACCAGCCATCGGCCGTCCACTCGATGGGCTCCAGCAGAGCCTGCCGGCCGAGGGTGCGGTAGCCGTTTTCGTAGCCGTGGTAGACCATCCACCAATCACCCGCCGGGCCTTCCACCACGCTGGCGTGTCCGCGAGACCACCAGGGTTCGTCGGCCGCTCGGGTGCGCACGATGGGGTTGTGCGGGCAGTGTTCCCAGGGCCCATGGATGGAGCGCGAGCGGGCCGCCACGACCATGTGGCTTGTGGGTGGGCCGGCGGTGCCACCCACTGCCGAGACGAGGTAGAACCAATCGCCGCGACGGAAGATCTTCGGTCCTTCGGGGGCGAACATCTCCACCACCCAGTCTTCCGGATAACGCCATGGCGTGCACGCGTGTTCAAGCGGGCCATCGGTCGACAGGCCGTCGTCGGCCAGTCGGACCCGCCGGATGCCATTGACGAAGAGATAGCGTTTGCCGTCTTCACCCACCGCGTGGCCGGGGTCGATGCAGCCGGGCAGTTTCAGGTCGACCGGGTCGCTCCAGGGGCCGCGGATGTCGCTGGCGTGGGTGACGAAGATGGTGGTGCCGTCGTCACGCAGCACGGGGATGTAGAGGTAGTACCGGCCGTCGTGCTTGATGAGGTCCATCGCCCACACCGTGCCGATCGGGCGGGTGAGTGCGGCGGTGATGGGCGCCCAGTTCACCAGGTCGCGCGAGTGCCAGAGGATGGCGCCGGGGTACGACTGGAAGGACGAGAACGTCATGTAGTAGTCGGCCCCGTCCTTGAGGATGGTCGGGTCCGGCCGGTCGCCGCTGACGATGGGGTTCAGGAAGCGTCCATCGCCCAGGTCGGCGCGGCGCTGCCCCTCGACGCCGGTGGCAAATCGCGGCGGTGCCGCGCAGGTGGCACGGGCCGCGACCACGGCGGCCGGTGCCTGGACGGCGGCCGTCCCCGCCAGGGCGGTGACGAGGGCATCGCGCCGGGAGAGTCGGGGTGAGGCCGCCACCATGATCACTTCGCCGCGTTGACGATGGCGCTGACGACGCCAGCGTGCACCTGGGCGCCGGTCGTGCGGTTGAACAGGCCCATGGTGTGGTCGCCGGTGTAGCCGTTGTCCCAGTAGACCGGGACGATGCGGCGGGTGAAGGCCGAGCGGGTGATGGTCTGGTCCCAGTAGGTGCGGTAGCGTTGGCTGCTGTCGACCGACAGGCGCGAGATGGCGCCGTATTCACCCATCAGCACGCCCATGCCCAGGCCGTCGATGAAGCGAGTCTTCATCTTGTTCATCTGCGCGTCGACATAGCTTTCGTTGGCCCAGGTTTCGGTGTTGCCGGCGCTGGTGGCGATGCTGCCCCATTGCCAGATGGTGTCGTTCGAATCGTTGAGGGTGAAGTTGTACGGGTCGTAGTAGTGCACCTCGACCATCAGCTTCTTCGTGGCCGAATCCGTGGGCACGGTGAAGAAGTTGATCGTGTGGTCGATGTTGGTGTTGAAACCTTGCACGATGAGGTGGCGGCTGGCGTTGTAGCCGCCGGTGGCGCGCACCGCATTCACGAAGGTCTGGTTGAAGCTGTTCTGCACGGTGACGTATTCGGTGGTGGGGGTGCCCCAGTCGCCCTCCTTCATCACCTCGTTCGTGCCGGCGAACATCAGGTAGTCGTCGTAGGTCTTGAAGTTGTTGGCGATCTGGGTCCAGAACTTGGTGATGCGGGCGTTGACCGTGGCCTGCTGCGCATAGGTCGGCTGCATCCAGCCGCCATCCCAGTGGATGTTGATGATGGCGTAGAGCCCGGCGTTGCGAGCGTAGTTGACCACCTCGGTCACGCGGGCCATCCAGCTGGCACTGATGTTGTCGTTGGCGTCGGCGTACTGCTTCCAAGACACCGGGATGCGCACGCTCTTGAAGCCGGCCGACTTGATGCCGTTCATGATGGCCTGGTTGGCCTTGGGGTTGCCCCAGGCGGTTTCACCGCCGATGGCTTCGAGCGTGTTGCCCAGGTTCCAGCCCGGCGACATATTGGCCGAGATCTGCAGGCTCGTCAGGCTGCGCATGCCGGCGCGGGCCGTGGCGGCGGTGTTGGAGTTGTAGCTGGTGCTGCCGACGCTGAACTTGACCCAGTACCAGTACGGCGTGCCTGAGGTGGCGCCCGTGTCGGTGTAGCTGCGGGCGCTGTTGGCCAAGGTGGCGAGTCGGCCGCGGCCCGCGGGGTCGCTGTCGGTGTCGCGGTAGACCTGCACGTTCGTGATAGCGCCGCTGGCCGTCCAGCTCAGCTGAACGTTGCTGGCACTGCCGGTGGCGGTGAGACACACGGTCACGCCGCCGCCGGTGCCGCAGCCCTGCGCGTGCGCGCCAATGCTGGCACCCAACGCCAACGTGATGAGGAGTTTCGATACCCAGGACTTCATCTCGCTCTGACCTTTCTTGGTAAGTGCCCGGCCCGGTTGTCTCCTCCGGGTGGCGGGCGGTGGGGGAGCACTTCAGCCAGGTTCGCCGACGCGTACGACGACGATCGATTTCGGGGGCAGTTCGAGCACCATCCCGCCAGACGCGGCGGGCGCTTCGAAGCGCGATGGCTCCAGCGCGTGCGGCTGCGAGAAGCTGTTGTGGGCGTCCATGGCGGCGGCGGTCAGCAGCCGACCCTCGGCCGGCCCGGCGAGGTTGGCGGTCACGCGGGCCGGGCGCTGCGGGTCGAGGTTGACGAGCGCGAGCCAGACGCGGCCGTCGGTGGCGCGGGCCACGCTGGCATCCACGGCGGGGAGGTCTTGCCCAGACTCTTTTCCGATCTCTCCCCAGCGAGGCGTCTGCAGTTGCAGCTTCAGCGGCGTGGCGCCTTTGAAGGGCTGGTACAGATCGAAGGCGTGGTACGTGGGGGTGAGCAGCATGCGTGGCCCATCGGTCAGCACCAGGGCCTGCAGCACATTCACCATCTGCGCCACATTGGCCATCTTCACCCGGGTGGTGTGGCGATGGAACACGTTGAAGGTGAGGGCGGCGACGAGGGCGTCGCGCAGCGAGTTCTGCTGCTGCAGAAAGCCGGGGGTCGACCCGGGCTCGGGGTCATGCCAGGTGCCCCACTCATCCACGTACAGGGCCACGCGGCCGGCAGGGTCATGCCGGTCCATGATGCGGCGCGTGGCTTCGATGCGCGCCTCGATGCCCATCGCACCGCGAAGCGCCCGGGCCCAATACTCCGGCGTGAATCCGAGTGCGCTGCCCTTGTGCTCCCATGACGGGCCCGGCACGGTGTAGTAGTGCAGGGTGATCGCATCCATGTCCTGGCCGGCGCGCGCCATCAAGGTGTCGATCACCTCGTCGCGACCCTCGCCGTCGCCCGAGGCCACCCTCACCACCGGGGTGTGCAGCCAGGTCACGTACTGGCGGTGCAGGTCGGCCTGGTATTCGGGCCGCATGTGGCCGCCGCAGCCCCAGCTCTCATTGCCGATGCCGAGGTACTTCACCTTCCAGGGCTTGTCGCGGCCGTTGCGGCGGCGCTCTTCGGCCAGGCTCGACCGGCTGTCGGAGGTCATGTACTCCAGCCACTGCGACAGTGCGCGTGGCGTCATCGAGCCCATGTTGCCTGCCAGGTAGGCCTCGGCCCCCAGTTGCTCGACGAGGTCCATGAACTCGTGCGTGCCGACCTCGTTCGGCTCGGGCACCATGCCCCAGAACTTGTTCAGGCGCACGGGTCGCTGAGAGCGGGGCCCGATGCCGTCACGCCAGTCGTAGTCGTCGGCAAAACAACCGCCGGGCCAACGTACGACCGGCACGCCGATGCGCTTGAGTGCCTGGATCACGTCGTTGCGCCAGCCGCGCGTGTGGGGGATGGTCGAACCGGTGCCCACCCAAAGGCCGCCATAGATGCCGGTGCCCAGGTGTTCGGCAAAGTGGCCGTAGACCGTCGGCTCGATCACCGGGCCGGCAGCTTCAGCACTGACCTGCAGTCGAACCTGGGCGGGGGCGAGCGGCTCGGCCGCCGCGGGGGCACCCGCGGCGAGCAGGGCGTTCGCCCCGCCGGCCAGGGCGAGGCCGGCCAGCAGCCGGGTGATCGAGGTCTTCACGTCGTTGGCTTGGTGGACTGAAAAGTTGCTGCAGGCTGCCTGGTCAGACGCGCCCGCGGCGGGATTCCAGTTGGTTGCGGATCAACTGCATGCCAGCCTCGGTGAGCGGCAGGCGCATGAGGATGACGATGGCGATCAGGAGGCCGATGGCCGGCACGCCCGACAGCAGGATCCGGATGAGAAAGAGCGCCTCGTCGCTCTGCAGCGGCAGCTTGGCGTCGAAGCCGGTGAATTGCAGGATCCAGCCGGAGGTGCCATTGCCCAGGGCCAGGCCCACCTTGCTGATCCAAGACTGGCAGGCCGCGAACGAGCCCTCACGCCGCAAGCCGGTGTTCAACTCGTCGTCGTCGACGACGTCGGCCAGGGTCGAGCCATAGATGATCCAGAAGCCCGCTCCGGTGAAGGCCACGCAACCGCTGGCCAGCAACTGCAGCCAGGGCAGCTCAGGGTTGTAGAAGAACCAGTCGCCGATGAACGCGCAGATGGCCAGCGCCAGGATGATGGCCAGCGCGTTGCGCTTGCCGAAGCGCCGCGCCGCCCAGGCGGCGAAGGGGATGCCCGCAAAGCCCATCACCATGCCCGAGATGCCCATCATGGAGTTCCATCGGGCACCGGCCGCCACATCTCCCTTGCAGACGTAGTACACCGTGGCGTAGTAGCCCAGCAGGCCGACCATCGAGGTGGCCACGGCATAGGCCAGCATCGTGCCCAGCAGCGCGCGGAACGGGCGGTTCTTCAGCGTGCGGTACAGGGTGTCCTTGAAGGGCACCTTGTTGAAGGTCTGCGTGACGACGACGGTCTCGTAGTAGCGCTCGCGCACCAGCACGAAGATCGCGATCGACATCGCCACCATGATGGTCCCGAGGATGCCGGTGTAGACCTGGGCGCCCAGCAGGATGTCGGGCTTGCCGTCGGCGCCGTTGAAGATGGCCAGCGTGGTGAACTGCGCCGCGACGAACATCGCCAGCTCGGGGATCTTCTGGATCGCGTTCTTCACCGACATCACGCTGGTGCGCTCGTGGTAGTCGGGCGTCATCTCCGAGCCGAGGCTGACCCACGGCATGTTGAAGGCGCTCATGACCGGCACGTACAGGACGAGCGAGATCAGCATGAACCAGAAGTACTGCTGGTCGCTCCAGCCCCGCCCGACAGCGAACATCAGCGGCAACCCGATGCCGGCCAGCACGCCGCCGATCAGGATGAACGGCCGGCGCCGGCCCCAGCGCGAGCGCAGGTTGTCCGACAGCCATCCGAAGAGGGCATCGGCCGCCGCGTCGATGAAGATCTTGATCCCCAGCACCGTGGAGATCAAACCAGGCGCCACGCCCAGGCCGACGTTGAACACGTGAAAGGCCAGCGACTGGTACAGCCAATGGCCCCACATGTCCAGGAACGAGCCCAGGCCGTAGCCCACCTTCTGTTTCAGGGGCACGCGGTCGCGTGGGGCGGGTGCCGTGCTCGCGGGCGAGGCCGGCTGGGGTAAGTCGAGGGCAGCAGAGTCGGCCACGGGTGTTCCTTCAGAGCACGGTGCGCGTGCGCATCACGTCGGTGTAGTAGCGGGCCGAGAGTTTCGGCGTGCGGGCCTGGGTGTCGAAATCGCAATGCACGATGCCGAAGCGGCGCTGGTAGCCGTCTTCCCACTCGAAGTTGTCGATGAACGACCACAGAAAGTAGCCGTCCACCGGCACGCCATCGGCAATGGCACGGTGCACTTCGCGCAGGTGGTTGCGCAGGTAGTCGCGCCGGTGCAGGTCGATCACCTCGCCGTTGACGACCGGCTCTTCGTTGTAGCCGCAGCCGTTCTCGGTGATGTAGATCGAGCCATGGCCGTACAGCTCGTGGCACATGCGGGTGGCCCAGTAGATGGCCTGCGGCACCAGGTGCAGCCAGGCGCTGTCGGCGCGCGGGTAGTTCGGCGGCAGGTTCAGTGCTTCGTACGGCTGGCCTTCGCGGCCAGCTCGCACATAGGTGGCGGTGTAGATGTTCAGGCCCAGGAAATCGGTGGGCAGGCTGATCAGGTCGAAGTCACCCGGCTCGACCTTCGGCGCGTCGGCCCCCACGCGTTGCAGGTAGGCGGGCGCGTAGCCACGGCCGTGGATGGCGCCCAGCACATGCAGGTTCTTGTCGAGGAACCAGGCCTGCGCGGCGGCGATGTCGGCGGGGGATTCGGTGACGGGCACGCTCACGTCGCAGTTGTCGGTCAGGCCCACGCGAGCGCCTTCTCCGCCGTGCGCGCGCACCGCCCGCACGCCGTGCCCGTGGCACAGCAGCGCATGGTGAAAGGTCTGGTTCACCACGGCCGCGCTCTCGCGGCGGCCAGGGGCCTTGGTGCCGTAGCCATAGGCCAGCATCGTGAAGCAGCGGATCTCGTTGAGGGTGATCCAGTTTTTCACGCGTTGGCCGAATTCACGAACCACCGTGTCGGCGTAGCGCGCGAAGGCGTCCACCGTGACGCGCGAGGTCCAGCCGCCACGGTCTTCGAGCGATTGGGGCAGGTCCCAGTGGAACAGCGTGACCCAGGGTGTGATGCCGTGCCGCTCCATGCTGTCGAACAGGCGGTGGTAGAAGGCCAGGCCCGCCGGGTTGAGGTCTCCGTCGCCCTCAGGGTAGAGGCGAGGCCAGGCGATCGACAGCCGGTAGTGCTTCACGCCCATCGCCGCCATCAAGGCGAAGTCTTCGTCGAAGCGGTGGTAGTGGTCGCAGGCCACGTCCAGCGTGTCGCCGTGCGCCACCTTGCCGGGTTGGCGTGCGAATCGATCCCAGATCGACTCGCCCTTGCCATCTGCGAAGGCGGCGCCTTCGATTTGCGCCGAGGCGGCGGCCACGCCGAACACGAAGGTGTCCGGGAAGGGGCTGGAGTAGGTGAAGGTGGTGTCGATCATGATCGGAGACAGCATGGGCAGGGCTCTCGGAAGCTGTGGAAGCAGGCAGCGGTTCAGGGCAGGGCGGTCAGAAGGAGCGGGCCGGTGCGAAGCCGGCGGTGGCAAGGCAGATCAGGGGCATCGTGGTCAAGGCGGAAGGCAGGATCACAGCTTCGGGGTGGAGGCTCAGCGTGGCTGGGCCATCAGACGATCGAGGGTGGGGCGCATGGCATCGGCCCAGAGGCCGTAGCCCTTCTCGCTCAGGTGAAGCCAATCGGGCATCACATCGCGCGACAAGGTGCCGTCGGGGTTCATCAGGCTGCGGCCGATGTCCAGGAACTGAACCTGCCGCCCATCGGCCAATGCCGCGAGGTGCTGATTGAGCTGTTCATTGATGCGGCGCATCGGGGTGCCGGGCTTCTCGTCGCGCGGGAACACGGCCAGCAGCAGCACCGGCGTGCCAGGCATGCGCCGGGCGATCTCGCCGAGCAGGGCGCGCACGCCGGCCGCGGTGGTCTGCGGGTCTTCTTGCCGATGGCCGGTGTTGTTGGTGCCGATCATCAGCACCACCGCTTTCGGCTTCAGCCCATCGATCTCGCCATGCTGCAGGCGCCACAGAACGTTCTCGGTGCGGTCGCCGCCGAAGCCGAGGTTGAGGGCGTTGAAGCGGGCGAAGTGGCGCTCCCAGACGGGGCGGCCCTCGTTCTCCCAGCCCTGGGTGATCGAGTCGCCGATGAACACCAGCTCGATCGGCTCGTTGGCCTGGCGGCGTTGCTGGATCTCGGCCAGCTTCTTGTCATGGCGGGGTTGCCACCACTCGACCGACCACACCTCTTCAAGCGGTGCGGGTGTGATGGATTCGGTGCGGTAGTCCGGGCAGGGCGTGTTCGGTGTGCCCTGGGGTTTGAAGACCACCCGCGCCAGCTCGACATGTCCGGTGCCGCTGGTCTCCAGCGTGAAGGGCTGCTTCACCTGGCGAAAGTCGCTGCCTTCGCGCTGGAAGCACTGCATCGAGAACGACCAGTGCTGCCAGCCGCGTCCGGCCAGCGAGCGCGAGGGCACCACGCGGTTCACCTTGCGGTGGCAGTCCGGGCCACAGCCCACCGAGATGTTCAAGCCAGAGTGCGCGAGATCGTCGGAGCGCACGTCGAATTCCAGCGTGCCCTGGGCGAGATAGCCACTCAGGTCGATCGGCGTCTCGCTCTCGAAACGGATGGCGGCGTACCAGGCCTCCTTGTAGTGCAGCGCGATGGCCGCGCCGTTGCGCAGCGCCCGCACTTCACTGGCCGGCACCTGCGGCTTGGCGGGCTTGGGGACGACCAGGGGCTCGTTGCCCAGCGGAGCCTGGCCTTCGTGGTCGAGGATGGTCACCCGCAGGCCGGTGCCCGGCTGTCCATCGAACAGCGTCCGGTCGTCCAGGGCCCACGCGGTGGTGCTCAAAGCCAGACTGGAGGCGAGACCAGAGGCCAGTGCGATGCAACGGGCGAGGGAAGGCGAGGTAGAGGTCATGTGATGCTCAGGAAGACAGGGGTCGCAGGCTGGCGGAGAGTTGTTGGGCCTCACCGGCCCGCAGCGACAGGTTCAGCGTTCGATCGCCCAGGCGCAGCACCGCGCGGCCGGGGCCGGCCACGGCACGCACCTGCGCCCAGGTGAGCCGGCCTTCGGCCCAGCGCAGGTCGACTTCGAAGCCACCGCGCGCGCGAAGCCCTTGCACCGCGCCCGAGCGCCACGGCGCGGGCAACGCGGGCAGAAGCTGGATCTCGCCGTCGTGCGACTGCAGCAGCATCTCGGCGAGTGCGGCGGTGTAGCCGAAGTTGCCGTCGATCTGGAACGGCGGGTGGGCATCGAAGAGATTGGGGTAGGTGCCCCCTGCGTTGTTGCTCTCGCTGCCAGGGCCGGTCTGCTGGGCCGCGCGCGCACCCGGCGTGGCCAGCAGCCCACGCAGCATGCGGTAAGCCCGATCGCCGTCTTGCAGGCGGGCCCAGAAGGCCATCTTCCAGGCCATCGACCAGCCGGTGCCGGCATCGCCCCGGGCCTCGAGGCTGCGGCGGGCGGCGGCGGCCAGCTCAGGGGTGCGGCGCGGCGATATCTGGCGGCCCGGATACAGGCCGAACAGGTGCGAGACGTGGCGGTGCGTATCGTGCGGCGTGTCGAGCACCGGATCGTTCTTCTCGCTCAACCACTCGAGCAACTGGCCCCAACGCCCGATCTGCGGCGGGGCCAGCCGGTCGCGCGCCTGCGCGATCTGCCGGCGGAACGCGGTGTCGTGGCCCAGCGCATCGGCGGCTTCGAGCGTGTTGCTGAAAAGATCCCAGACGATCTGCTGGTCGTAGCTCACGCCGTCTTCGACCGGCCCGTGTTCGGGAGACCAGCCGTCCGGCGCCACCAGGCGGCCCTTCAACGGGCCTTCGGCCACCGGCTTCAAGGTGTCCAGCCAGAACAGGCAGGCTTCCTTCATCACCGGGTAAGCCACTTCGCGCAGGAAGCGCAGGTCGCGGGTGTAGGCGTAGTGCTCCCAGAAGTGGCGGGCGTACCAGGCGTTGCCGGTCTTGTTCCACAGGTAGCCCATGGCGCCGAAGGGGTTCGATTCGGTGCGCACCGTCCAGCCGCGGACGGGCCGGCCCTGGGCGGTGAGAAAGGTCTCCTCGCGCGTCTTGAAGCTTTCGCCCCAGGGTGTGATGCCGGGCCGCTCGACACCAGGGTGCGCCAGCGCATCGGCGGCGATGTCGGCCACCGTGCGGCGATACACCGGCGCCTGGCTGCGAACGAACTGGAACAGTGGCCGGTGCAGCTCGGCCAGGTGGGTCGGCTCGGCCGGCCAGTAGTTCATCTGCACATTGATGTTGGTGTGGTAATCGGCATTCCACGGCGGGGTGAGGCTCGCGTTCCACAGCCCCTGCAGATTGGCCGGCAGCGCGTCGCGCGAGCTGGAGACCAGCAGGTAGCGGCCGTACTGGAAGTGCAGGGCTTCGAGCTCGGGGTCTTGCCCGTCGTGGGTGTAGGCGGCCAGACGCTGGTCTGTCGGTTGGCTGCGGCGCTCGGCGGCGGTGGCGCCGAGGTCCAGCGTGACCCGGCCCATCAGCTGCGCCACGTCGCGCTCGTGTTCGGCGAGCAGCTCGGCCCAGGGCCGGCTCGCCGCGGCGCTGACTTGGGCCGTCACCCTTGCCAGAGGATGCTCGCCCTGAAAGCGGCGGGCGGCATCGGGCAGGTAGCTGGTGCCGGCGCCCAGGATCAATGTCACCGAATCGCAGCGCTCGAACAACAGCCGGTCGCCTTCGATCCGGACGCTGCCGCCTTCATGCAGCAGTTGCAGCTGGCTGGCGTAGGCCAGGGTGTTGGTCGACGGCGCTGCACCCGCGTCTGCCGGCAGCGTCCAGCCGGCCAACGAGCCCGTGGCGTAGAGCCGGGTGCCGGCGGCGCGCCGGTGGGCGCCGTGCATGTCGGTGAGCGCCACCGCGCCGCTGTACTGGCCGGGCCGGTCGGCGGTCAGGCGCAGGGCCACCACCTGGGCCGGGTGGCTGGCGATGGCTTCGCGCAGGAACCGGACGCCGCCCAGCGCGTAGGCCACGCGGTGCACACCGCGGTCGAGCAGCAGCTCGCGCCGATAGTCGGTGGCGGTTGAATCGTGGCCGTTGAGTTCGAGGCGCACATCGCCGAAGGGCTGGTAGGCCCCCATCGTGCGATCGTCACCCGTCCACAGGCTGTTCTCGTTGAACTGCAGCCGTTCGTGGGCGAGCTGGCCGAAGATCATCGCGCCGAGACGGCCATTGCCGATGGGCAGCGCTTCGCGTTCCCAGCCGGCATCGGTGTCGGGCGCGGGCTGGCTGTAGTGCAGGCGCAGCTCGGGGGCCGCCAGGGCCGCTGGCGCACCGGTGAGCATCAGCGCCACCGCACAGGCCACCCACGCCGCTCTGGCGACTCGGCGAGCGGTGACGATCAGCGTGGCCCGGTCGCTCATGTCTCGACCCCGGGCCGTCCCACCAGCACGCCTCGGCCATGGGGTGCGATGTAGACGACGCCATGCTGCCGGCTGTCGGCCGTCATCGAGAGCAGCCGGCCGTACCGATGGGCATCGTCGTTGATGCGCACGAAGCTCGCGCCTTCGTCATCCGAGCGGAAGAAGCCTTCCGCCACCGGCGCATGGCCGGCCCGGGCACGGCCCCACAGGTAGAGGCTGTGGGCTGATCGGGCGCCTGGCGCACCGGGGCCGGCGGC
The DNA here is from genome assembly GCF_038066555.1 of Ideonella lacteola. Classification (NCBI taxonomy): domain Bacteria; kingdom Pseudomonadati; phylum Pseudomonadota; class Betaproteobacteria; order Burkholderiales; family Sphaerotilaceae; genus Ideonella; species Ideonella lacteola. Next base: position 15,624 of record NZ_JBBUTG010000022.1, read on the forward strand.
CACCATCCAGGCGGCCTCCACCGCCTCGATGCGGCGCGGCGCGGCGCCCGCGCCCGCTACATGGAGCAGCCGGTCGTTCAGGGCCAACCACAGGGCGTGGGGCCGCCCCGGGATGCTGATGAGCTGGGCTTCGGCCGAAGCGGCCACTCGGGGCAGCCCCGTGAGCAGAGGCTGAAACAGCCGGCCGCCGTCGGTGCTGGTCAACACACGGCCGCTATCGCGATCGAGCAGGTAGAAGACGCCTTCGATGTTGCGGTCGGCCTCGGGTTTCAGCGGCACACTGGCGTCCGCAGGCCAGCCGGCGCAAGCGGCCCAGTGCCCGCCGCGATCGGCCGTCCAAAGCCCGGGCCCCTTATTCGGGGCGTAGACGAATGTGGCACCGCGCGCGCACACCGCCACATGGCCGATCTCTGCCGGTGCATGCCCCGGTACGTCGCGCGGTGACATGGCGAAGGGTTGCCAATGGCGGCCCCCGTCGTCCGACCAGTGCCCGCCCGAGCGGCCGTCGCCGGTGCGTGCCATGAGCTGCGGCGCCAGTTCGGCGTAGTCGACCGAACGGTTCGTCTCCTTGGTGGGGACGAAGAAGGTCGCGCCGGGCGGCTGGCTCGGGTCCGCCCAGGCGGCGCCCGCCACGTCGCCCATGGCGGCCAGCAGGCGAGGGCCCTGGGACGGGCTGCGGATCTCCAGCGTGGCGGTCTCTTCCATGCCTTGCACGGTGAAGGCCCAGCGCAGGCGGCGGCCATCCACGGCCTGGGGCAGGTCACGGGTCATCCAGACGCCGTAGCCGGTGCCGTACAGCGCTCGGCTGCCGTCGAACGGGTCCAGCGCGAGCGCCGAGGTCCAGTGCCCCATGCGGCGTTCGGTGCGCATGTAGTCGAGCAGCCAGGGGTGACCCGGGGCGTGGTGCTCGGTGCGGGGGGACAAGGCCTGCCAGCTCGCGCCACCATCGTTCGAGAGGAAGATCTCGTCGCCCTCGACGCGGCGCTCGAAGGTGGACACGATCAGGCGCCGTGGTTGTTGGCGATCGACCGCCACGCCGGCGTAGCCGAAGCCTTGAGGCTCGGCGCCGGGGAGCTCGGGCGTGATGTCGCTCCAGCGGCCGTCGGGCGAACGTTTCCAGACGCTGCCGGTGCGCGCGTAGCTGGGGTTCGTGGCGATCGGCGAATCACCCAGCGCAAAGGTCACGTAGAGCGTGCCGTCGGCCGCTGCGGCCAGGCGCTGCGGCGCTTGCGCCGGCGCGCCTGCCACGCGCTCGAACCGGGCTCCGGCGTCTTGCGACACCCAGAGCCCGGGCTGATCGTGGGTGCCGACGTAGACGGTGCGCGACGCATGCCCCGCAGAGCCAGATCCCGGATCGACCCACACCAGCGACACATGCTGCGCCGGCAGCGGCTGCGGGCTGAAACGCCGGCCTCGATCGGTGCTCTTGAGCAGGCCGTGGCGCGAGGTGCCGAGCCACAGCACCTGGCCGTCGTTCGGGTCCACCTGCAGCCGTTCGCCCGAGGCGCGGCCGGCGGAGTTGCCGCCGAGGTGGACGCCCAGCTCATGCACCCGCCAGGTGGCGCCACGGTCGTCCGAGGCCATCAGGGCGCCGGGGCGATTCTCGGCCCCCAGGTAGAGGCCGCAAGCCGCATACAGGCGATCCGGGGCGTTCGGGTCGACCGCGAGGCTCAGGACGCCCATCAGGTCGGCGTCGTCGATGCCCAGGTGATCCATCAGCGGGATCCACGCCTGGTGGGCTTCGTCGAACCGGTAGGCGCCGCCGATGTCGGTGCGCACGTAGAGCAGGCCGCGCTCGCTCGGGTGGAAGAGGAAGCCGGTGACGAAGCCGCCGGCGCCGTAGGGCACGCTGCGCCAGCGGTACGCAGGCTGGGCGGCGGCGGCGGCGGCCTCGTCCCCGGCAACGGGCTTGAGGGGCGCCAGCGCGCAGCCGGCCAGGGCGCCCAGCCCGGCCCAGCCGGCGCCTTGGATGAGTTCGCGACGCCGCATCGTCAATACCGGCCGAGGCGGACCTTCAAGGTCAGCGGGGTGGCGGTGAGGTTCAGGCCATAGTCGACCTGGTCACCGTTCCACAGGCGATCGACCTGCCATTGGCCCTGGATGTCGTGGTGCCCTTCTTCGACTCGTGCCAGCATGCTGCCCAGTTGACCCGGGGCGAGGTCGGGTTCAAACCGCACCCGCGCATACTGGCCCACGACGACGAATTCATCGTCGCCGGTCTGGGCGATGGCCACACCGCCCAGTCGCTGGCCGGCGTGCGGCGGCGCTTCCTTGGCGTTGCCGGGCCAGTCTTTCTCGCCGAACTGCCACTGCCCGAAGGACACGCGGGCTTTCCAGCCCTTGAAGGTGATCAACTGGTCAGCGCCGTCGTCTCCCTCGGCCACGCCACGGGTGCGGCCCTCAAAGGCCCACTGGGCCCATTGCCGCTGGATCGGCCGAAACGCCGCGAACACCTTGCCGAACGGCTCGACCATGCGCTGGTCGGTGAGTTTCGAGCCGAGCGGAAAGTTGCTGTAGTCGGCGTAGTCGAGCCCGAAGGGAGACACGCCGAGGGCGCCGCGGCCGATGACTTCGTACAGGAACCGGGCGTAGACGGCCGCATTGCCGATCTCGGGCACCCACAGCGCGTTGTCGCGGCGCTGGAAATGGCCCAGCGTGGCGCTGACCTGGGCCGAGGCCGGGTTGTAGATGTCCGGGCTGACGATGTCGATCTTCGGCGCGGCGGCCTTGTAGATGTCGATCACATCGTAGGTGGGGCCGCCGCTGGCGAAGTTGTTGTTCCACGGCGCGATCGGTTCGAGCGAATCGCGCAGCGCATTGTTCACGTACATCGGCAGGTCGTACACCTCGCGGCCTGCGCGGGCGATGTCGCCGATGTAGCGTGCCGTGGCCCAGGAGTGGAAGTATTCGTCGGCGTAGTCGCCGTACACCGCTTTCCACGAACCGGAGGCCGCACCGGCCGAGCGCGGCTTCTGGCGTGCCAGCACCTCAGCGGGCACGTCCTTGTCGAACGCGGCCTGCGCCGTGGGGCCGAAGTCACGCACGAGGCCGTAGCTGCCGACCTCGTTTTGCACCTGCACCATGATGACCGTGTGGTGCGCCTCGTCGATCTTCTTCAGGTGCCCCATCAAGGCGACGAAGGCGCGCTTGTCGGCCGCCAGCGTCTGATCGCCGAACGGCGACAGCACGTAGTGCGGCTTGCCGTCGCGGCCCACCATGCGGGGGAAGCGTCGGTTGTCGAATTTGACCCAGCCCGGCGCGTACTGGGGGCTGGTGTTCTTCCAGGTGGCGAACCACAGCAACACCAGGCGAACCTGGCGCTGCCGGGCTTCGCGCACCAGCGTGTCGAGAAAACTGAAGTCGAAGCGGCCTTCGACGGGCTCGATCTGTTCCCACGCCACGGGCACCAGCACGGTGTTGGCACGCGCATCCGCCACCGCCGGCCAGACCTTCTGCAGCGCCTGCGGGTGGTTGCTGGAGTTGTGGACTTGCGCGCCCAGCATCAGGTAGGGCGCACCGTCGACGAAGAGCGCGAAGCGCCCATCGCGTTCAACGAGCCGTGGCGCCGATGAGGCAGCGCCCGCGGGGGCCGAGAACATGAAGCAGCCTGCGAGCAGGCCGCACAAGGTTTTGAGCATCACGAGGGCCGCCTGATCGTCAGAAGGTGTAGCGCAGGGTGACCGTGTAGCGCGGGCCGTTGGAGTTCCAGGCCCGGCCCATCAGGCCGATGTGCTGCTGCATCAACTGCTTGTTGACCGAGTCGGTGAGGTTCTGCCCTTCCAGGCCGATCTGCAACTGCTCGTTCCACTTGTAGGAGATGCCGGCATCGACCTGGCCGTAGTCGTCCTGCCACGTCGGCAGGGCCCAGGCCACGTTGCGCTGCCCGTTGGAGGGGCTGGCGGGGTTGGTGTCGGTGCCATCGGTGCCGTTGGTGCCGTTGGCATTCACCGCCTGCAGGTACTTCGAGCGCCAGCTGTAGGCCACCCGCGCCGACCACGGTCCTTCGTCGTACAGCAGCGCCAGGTTGAAGGCGTGGCGTGACAGCCCCTCGATCGGCAGGTCGCCGAAGGTGCGGCCATCCGTGTCGCAACCGTTCAGGTTGAGGTTGAGGTTGGACGCGGTGTTGCCGCCGCTGCAGTACGGCGAGTAGACCGGGTTGTACAGGCGGCGCTTGCTGTCGACGAAGGTGTAGTTGGCCTGCAAGCCCAGGCCCTTGGCCCAGTCGGGCAGCATGTCGAAGTACTGCTGGTAGGCCACCTCGAAGCCGGCCGCGTGGCCCTTGGCGCCGTTGATGGGCGCCGTGACCACGAAGTCTTGCGGGTTGCCGCTGGTGTCGGTCAGCTGCTGAACGTACGTCTGTTTGACGATGATGTCCTTGAGCTGCTTGTAGAAGGCGGCGAAGGTGATGGATTCGGTACGGCCAAAGTACCACTCGGCCGTCAGGTCCACCTGCTGCGACTTGACCGGCTTGAGCATCGGATTGCCCTTGGCCTCGCCGGTGTGAGAGACGCTGTCGATGCGGGTGATCGCCGGTGTGGTCGGGTCGTTGTCATCGTCAATCGACGTGGCGCTGAAGCTCTGCTTCAACTCGGTGTAGGCCTGCATGTCGCTGAAATCGGGCCGCGAGATGCCGGTGGCGTAGCCGAAGCGGAACTGCAGGTCCTTGCCGGCCTTCATGCGCAGGTTCAGGCTGGGCAGCACGTTGACGTAGGTGTGCTCGTAGTCCTGCGCCCGCGAGAACGCGGCGATCTCGGGCACCGGCACGCCGATCGCGTCAGCTGGCACGCCGGTGGCCGGCGAGAAGACGGTGTAGCCGTTGGCCTTGTTGCGGGTGTTCACCACGCGCAGGCCGACGTTGCCATCCACCGGGTACTGCCAGTCGTCGAAGGCGAAGCGAAGCTGGGTGTAGGCCGACTGGGTCTGCTCGTTCTGGCGGTTCTGGTACTGCGGTTGCGAGGCGTCGCGCACGGTCCACGTATCAAAGCAGGAACTGTCGTCGCCGTTGTGGTACTCGGTGCACAGCGTCTTGGCGTACGAGTGCAAGGTGGCGTAGCTGTCGGGGTAGCCGCTGGCCATCTCCACATTCGGGAAGATCAGTGACGGCATCGACATCCGGCCATTGAAGAAGTTGTCGAAGCTGCGCAGATGGGCACCGTCGGCAAAGCGCGGGTCGTTCAGGTAGGCCAGGCTGCCGGGCGCCAGGTACCACCAGGCCATCCACGGTTGGGTGACCGGCGTCCAGTTGTAGCCGGTGTTGACCGTGTGGGCGTCGCGGTCGGTCAGGCGAACGCCAAAGCGCAGGTCGACCAGCACCGGGTCATCGAACTTGTACTTCGCATCGGCACGCCACGCTTTTTCGTTGGCCTTGCTTTTGTCGAAGTGCTCCATCGTGAACGCCCAGTAGTAGTTGGCTGGGTCGGACAGGCGGGCGCGGTCTGCGTCGTCGAAGATCAGGCGCGGCAGCTTGCCTGACAGGTCGATGGTTTCCTTGGGCATTTGCACGCCGGTGGCCACTGTCGAATCGAAGCTGTTCGTGTTGGCGCGGATGTACTGCAGATCGGTGCTGAAGCTCCACTGCTCAGAGGCCTTCCACTTCAGGTTCCAGCCCAGGTCCTGGGTGGCCGATTCACGGGTCATCACCCGGGTGTCGGCGCCGAAGTTGATGCCGCCGTCGGCATCGGCGCGCATCGTGCCCTTGATCAGGTTGCCGTTCTTGCCCCAGGTGGCGCCATCGTCCACCGTGATGTTGTAGGCGTTGGACTGGGCGAACAGGGCGTTCTCCATCCAATCCATCTTGTAGTCGGAGCGAAAGAGGGTGAACGACGATTCGACGTCGCCAAACTTCCACTGCAATGCCCCGTAGGCGCCCTGGCGCGTTCGGTCGAAGTCTTCCGTGCGCCACTGCGCGCCCTTGGGCACAAAGACCGTCTGGCCGTTGACGATGTCCGTGCGGGGGTAGTAGGGCTCGACTTGGATCTTGTCGTTGCGGGTCGCGCTCTCCGAGTAGGCCAGGTCGATCAACGCGCCGAACTTGCCCATACCCTCGGTGACCCAGGTGTTGGACAACAGCAGGGATCCGGACGGCGAAGTCTTCTCGCGCAGCGGCGAGTAGGTCGATTGCAGTGACAGGGCGCCTTTGAAGCCCTGGTAGTCGAAGGGCAGGGCGGTGCGCAGGTTGACCAGGCCACCGATGGCGCCTTCAATCTGCTCGGCCGACGGGTTCTTGTAGACATCCACGCCGGCCATCAACTCGGGTGGCACATCTTCGAAGTTCAACGATCGGCCGCCGTTGGCGCTGAAGGAATCGCGGCCATTCAGCTCTGAGCGCACCCAGCTCAGGCCTCGGATGTTCACACCGGAGCCTTCGACCGAATAGTGCTCGGGGTCGTTCTTGGCCATCGTGCGGTCGATGGTCACGCCGACGATGCGCTGAAGCACTTCGGTGACCGATCGATCGGGCAGCTTGCCGATGTCATCGGCGACGATCGAATCGACGATTTCTTCCGCCTCCTGCTTCACTTTCTGGGCGGACGACAGCGCGGCGCGCTGACCCTTGACGATGACGGTGGTGGATTCTTCAGACGGTGCAGGGGCTGGCGTGGTTTGCGCCAGCCCCGTTCCGCACCACAGCATGGCCACCTGCGCGGCGGCGATAGACAACGTTGTCTTCTGAACTTGTCTCATCTCTATCTTTCTTTGGTGGTTCAGACACATCCCTCGCGGGACCACATGTGCTGCGCCGGCGGCTGTCCGGCACATTCCTCAAGCCGTTGGAGCGCTTCGACGCGGCTCGTCCCCGCGCGGCGCTCCTTATGGGTGTGCGAGTGCCCGAGAGATCAGGCCCCGCAGAAGCGATTGACGAGGTTTTCGAGGTATTCCTGGCGGCCCGACACAGGGGCCACGTCCTGGTTGCGCGACAGCGCCGCGTCGGCCAGTTCATCGAGCGGCACCCGGCCGGCGAGGATGTCCTTCGCCTGCGGCGTGTTCCAGCCGGCGTAGCGTGCGTCGACGGCGGCCTTCAGCAGGCCGTGCTCGATCATCTGTTCGGCGATCAGCAGCGCCTTGGCGCACACGTCCATGCCGCCGATGTGGCCGTGGAAGAGGTCTTCCGCGTCGATCGACTGGCGGCGCACCTTCGCGTCGAAGTTCAGGCCGCCCGTGCCCAGGCCGCCCGCCTGGAGGATGTGGTAGAGCGCCAGCGCGGTCTCAGGCACGTTGTGGGGGAACTGGTCGGTGTCCCAGCCGAGCTGCGGGTCGCCTCGGTTCATGTCGATGCTGCCCAGAATGCCGAGCGAAGCCGCGGTCGCGATCTCGTGCTCGAAGCTGTGGCCCGAGAGCGTGGCGTGGTTGGCCTCGATGTTGACCTTGACCTCCTTGTCCAGGCCATAACGCACCAGGAATCCGTAGACGGTGGCGGTGTCGAAGTCGTACTGGTGCTTGCTGGGTTCGCGGGGCTTGGGCTCGATGAGGATGGTGCCTTTGAACCCGATCTTGTGCTTGTGCTCCACCGCCATCGTGAGGAAGCGGCCGAGCTGATCCATCTCGCGTGAGAGATCGGTGTTCAACAGCGTTTCGTATCCCTCTCTACCCCCCCACAACACATAGTTTTCGCCGCCGAGTTCCTTCGTGGCGTTCATCGCATCACGCACCTGCAACGCCGCCAGCGAGAAGATGGCCGGGTCCGGGTTGGTGGCCGCGCCGCTCATGAAGCGACGGTGGCTGAACAGATTCGCCGTGCCCCACAGCAGCTTCATGCCGGTGCGTTCCTGCTGCAGGCCGAGCACCTCGACCATGCGGCGGAAGTTGTCCTGGCTCTCGCGCGGGTTGGCGCCTTCCGGGGCCACGTCGCGGTCGTGGAAGCAGTAGTACGGCGCGCCCAGCTTGGAGAAGAAGTCGAACGCGGCGTCCGTCTTCTGCATCGCCAGCTCCATCGGCGAGCCGCCTTCGAACCAGGGGCGCTGGAACGTGCCCAAGCCGAAGGGGTCGAGCCCGTTCCAGCAGAAGGTATGCCAGTAGCAGACGGCAAAGCGCAGGTGGTCTTCCATGCGCTTGCCGAGCACCACGCGGTCCTTGTCGTAGTGGCGGAAAGCCAGCGGCTCGGTCGCGTCGGGCCCGCGGTAGGTGATAGGGGCGATGTGTTCGAAGTAGCGCTTCATGATCGGCGAAAGAGTGCGCGGGCGTCAGGCCGCTCCGCGCGGGTTCAGGGACTGGACAGCGGGGTACAGCGCGCGAAAGCGCTGCAGGCGCGCGCCGAGGGCGGCATGGCGGGCTGAATCGGGCTGATACCGGGCCGTGACATCGGGCTTGGTGCAGACGGTGGCCTCGTCTGCGCCGGTGGCCAGCCAGGCGAGCCTCGCGGCGCCCAGCGCGCCGCCCGCTTCGGCGCCGGTGTGCACCACGATCTCGACATCCAGCACATCGGCGATCAGCTGTGCCCACAGGCCACTGCGGGCGCCGCCGCCCACCAGCGACAGACGCGAGACCTGCGTGCCCGCCGCCTGCAGCGCTGCCAGACCATCGGCCAGGCCGAAAGCCACGCCCTCCAGCACGGCGTAGGCGCAGCTGGCGCGGGTGCTTTCGTGGGTGAGGCCGTGCAACGTGCCCTGGGCGAAGGCGTCGTTGTGCGGGGTGCGTTCGCCGGCGAGGTAGGGCAGGAACAGTGGCGCGGCGGCGAAGCTGGTGGCAGGCAGGGCGGCCACCTCGGCCAGCAGGGCGGCTTCGTTGGCGGCGCCGCTCAGGCGCGTGAACCAGCGCAGGCAGCTGGCGGCCGAGAGCATCACGCTCATCTGGTGCCAACGACCGGGCAGGGCGTGGCAGAAGGCGTGGACGGCCGAGGCAGGGTTCGGGCGGAAGCGGTCGTTGACGACGAACAGCACGCCCGAGGTGCCCAGCGAGATGAATCCGTCACCGGGCCGGTTGGCGCCGATGCCGATGGCGCTGGCCGCGTTGTCGCCGGCACCGCTGGCCACGGCGACCTCGCCTCGCAGGCCCCAGGCGTGGGCGAGCGCCGGCCGCAGCACACCGGCCGGCCGGTCGCTTTCGACCAGGCGTGGCATGTGGGCGCGCGACAGGCCGGTGGCGGCCAGCAGCTCGTCGGACCAGTCTCGCGCTGCGACATCGAGCCACAAGGTGCCCGAGGCATCGGAGGGGTCGCCGACCTTGTCGCCGGTCAGCATGAAGGCGAGGTAGTCCTTGGGCAGCAACACGGTGCGCACCCGCGCGTAGGTGTCGGGCTCATGCTTGCGCAACCACAGCAGCTTGGGCGCGGTGAAGCCGGGCATCGCCAGGTTGCCCGCCAACTGGTGCAGTCGTGGCGCGGCTGCAGTCAGCTCGTCGCATTCCGCGTGGCTGCGGCCATCGTTCCAGAGAATGGCGGGCCGCAAGACCTCATCGGCGGCGCCCAGCAGCACGGCACCGTGCATCTGGCCGGACAGGCCCACGGCGCGCACCTGCGCCCAGGCCAGAGGCTGCGCCTCGCGCAGTTTGGCGACGACTGTTTCTGTGGCGGCCCACCAGGCGGCCGGATCCTGTTCGGACCACAGTGCCTGCGGACGGGACACGTCCAGTGGTTCGCCGGCCTGGGCCACGATGCGCCCGTCGGGCCCCACGAGCAGGCCCTTGACTTCCGAAGTGCCGAGGTCGATTCCGAAATACATCTGAAAACCGGTGAAGGGGACGAGGGGAGGAGCGCGCCGCCTTGCTCAGTGCCCGGCCAGCGGGCGTGTGAGGTGGTAGCGCGCCAGCGCGGCAGCGCCCACGGCCACCGCATCGGCACCGAAACGCGACACCTGCACGGAGGTCGGTTCCAGGTTGGCGGCCGCGGCGTAGTCGTTCAGCGTTTTCAGGGCCGGCTGCAGGAAGACGTCGCCCAACTCCACCACCGATCCGCCCAGCACGATGCAGGCGGGGTCGTAGGCCGCCGAGAGGTTCTGCAGCAGCACGCCGAGGTAGCTGCCCGCCTTCTTCACCGCGCGGGCGGTCTCGGAGTCGTCATCGGCCAACCGCTGGCGCAACTCGGCAAGCGGCGCGGCTTCTTCGCCCTCGGTAGAGCGGGACAGCGCGCGAAGGCCGATCAAGGCCTCGGCGCAGCCGCGCCGGCCACACGAACACTGCGGCCCGTTGATCTGCAAGACGATGTGGCCCACCTCGCCGGCGAACCCCCGGCTGCCGGTGAGCAGCCGGTCGCCCACGATCACGCCGGCGCCCACGCCCTGGTTGATGCTCACATAGAGCAAGGGGTTGGAGGCGCGCGCCGGGTTGAACTCGAGCTCGCCGATCGCGGCCACATCGGCCTCGTTCTGCACGAACAGCGGCACGCCTTCGAGCGAGGTGCCGGCGAGCTTTTCGGTCAGCTGGGCGCCGAAAGGCACATCACGCCATTGCAAATTGGGTGCAAAGTGGAGGAAACCACGCGCTTCGTCCACGCCGCCGGGCAGGCCGACGCCGATGCCGATGATCTGGTGCTGGCTTTCATCCAACTGCTTGCGCAGCTTGTTCAAGGCGGTGGCCAGCGCCGAGATGCAGGCCTTGGCGGTGGTGCCGTGGTTGGCCACCGTGCGGGCCAGGACCTCGCCGGTCAGCGAGGTGGCCACCACGCGGATGGTTTCAATGCCCACCTCGGCGCCCAGCAGCAGCAGGCGAGAGGGGTCGATGAACAAGGGAGTCGGGCGGCGGCCCAGATCGCCGGTGGCCACCACCTCACGCTCGACCAGCCAGCCTTCGTCGAGCAGCTCGCGCACCAGCATGCTGACGGTGGATTTGGTCAGACCGACGGCGGTGGCCAGATCGGCGCGCGACAGGCCCGGGTGAGCGCACAAATGCCTCACCAGCGCCATGCGGTTGATGTCCTTCAGCATTTGCTGATTGGGCGTGGCGGACGAGCTGCCAGGCGCTTCGGCAAGCAAGTGGTTGTCTCCGTTGTTGTCGATTGGAATGGAGGCGATATTAGTTCGGTGGTCGAACGAACTAAAGCCGTGTAAACACCTATCGATACCGAAGGCCGGGGCGCCAAAGATGTGCGGCTATGCACACAAGGCCTGTCCGACAGGGCCGGGTTGGAGACACTGGTGATGGACGGCAAGGCCATTCGCAAGATCGTGATCGTGGGCGGCGGCACCGCAGGGTGGATGGCCGCCGCGCCGCTGGCGCAGCGCCTGTGCCAGGGGCCGGGCCAGCGATGCGAGGTCGTGCTCATCGAGTCGCCCGACATCGGCACCATCGGCGTGGGCGAGGCCACACTGCCCACCATCCGCTTCTACAACCAGGCCCTGGGGCTGGACAACGCCGACTTCATCAAGAACACCCAGGCGAGCTTCAAGCTCGGCATCGAGTTCAAGGGTTGGGGGCACCTGGGCAACCGCTTCTTCCACGGCTTTGGTGAGTTCGGCCCCGCGGTGGACGGCATGGCGGGCCACATGCTGTGGCTGCGACTGCGGCTCAGCGGCATGACGGGGCTGCCGTCGCATGAAGACTGGTCGGCCGCCACCGTGATGGCGCGGCAAAACCGTTTCACGCTGCCGCAAAGCGGCCCGCCGTCGGCCGGCAACGCCTTTTCCTACGCCTTCCACTTCGATGCCGGCCTGTACGCCGCCTACCTTCGCGACTACGCGATGCAGCGCGGCGCCGTGCGTATCGAGGGCACGATCGTTGACGTCGAGTTGCGTGACACGGATGGATTCGTGGCCGCGGTGCGCCTGCAGGATGGCCGGCGGATCGACGGCGATCTGTTTCTCGATTGCTCGGGCTTCCGGGCCCTGCTGATCGAAGGGGTGATGAAGGCCGGCTACGAAGACTGGAGCGCCATGCTGCCGTGCAACAGCGCGCAGGCGGTGCCGAGCGCCCGGGCGCCGAGCCTGACACCCTTCACCACCTCCACCGCCCGCTCGGCCGGCTGGCTGTGGCGCATCCCGCTGCAGCACCGCACCGGCAACGGCCACGTCTACTGCAACCAGTTCACCAGCGATGCCGAGGCGAGCCGTGTCCTGCTGGACGGCCTGGACACCGAGGCACTCGACGAACCCCGGCAATTGCGCTTCACCACCGGGCGTCGGCGGCAGGCCTGGGTCAAGAATGTCGTGGCCGTCGGCCTGGCTTCGGGGTTTCTCGAGCCGCTGGAGTCGACCAGCATCCAGCTCATCATGGACGGCGTCGGCCGCCTGGTAGAGCTGATGCCCGACCGCGATTTCCACCCCGCGCTGGCGGCCGAGTACAACCGCCGCATGCAGGCGCAGTACGAGTCGATCCGCGATTTCATCGTGCTGCACTACAAGCTCACCCGGCGCGACGACAGCGAGTTCTGGCGCTACTGCGCGGCGATGCCCATCCCCGACACGTTGCGGCATCAGATCGAGCTGTTCCGCGCCGCGGGCCGCATCGTCATCCTCGATCGCGAGGGTTTCTCCGAGCCGTCGTGGTTCTCGCTGCTGATGGGGCTCGGTGTCGTGCCCCAGAGCCGAGACCCCTGGCTCGACCGCTTCGACGGCGACGCCCTGCGCACCCACCTTGAGCGGGTGCGCCGTGCCATCGCCGGCACGGTGGCGGGCATGCCCGACCACGGCGACTTCATCGCCCAGTTCGCTGCGGCGCCGCCGGTGGCGATGCCGCGGCCCGCATCGATGCCCCACTGAACCGCATTGCCGCCGCGCTGCACATTGGGGGCGGCGCGTTGGTGTTTCCTGTCCTCCACCCCGTTCCAACCGTTCTGACCGAGTATGAAGTTCACCGATGGGCAATGGATGCTCCAGCCCGGGGTCACGGCGCACTACGCAGCCGAGGCCTATGCCGTCGAGATCCACCCCGACAGGTTGGTCGTCCTGGCCACCACCCGCCCGATCAAGCACCGTGGCGACACGCTGCAGGGCCCCACGCTGACCGTCACCATCAGCTCGCCGCTGGAAGGGGTGGTGCGTGTCAGCGTCGAGCATTTCTCGGCGTCTCAGCCGCGGCGCCTGCATGTGCCGATGCCGGGCGCCCACCAGCCCGCCGTTCGCACCGGCGAGAACAGCACGCATGCCACGCTGACCACCGGCGCGTTGACGGTCGAGCTGAAGAAAGGCGAGGGCTGGAACCTCACCTTCCGCGAAGGCGACCGGGTGCTCACCCGCAGCGATTGGCGCAGCTTGGGCTACATCCAGTGGGCGGGCGACCGCGGCCACAAGACGGCGTATGTCCACGAGCAGTTGACGCTGCAGGTGGGCGAATCGGTCTATGGCCTGGGTGAGCGCTTCACACCGTGGGTGAAGAACGGCCAGGTGGTCGAAAACACCAACAAGGACGGCGGCACGGCCTGCGAGCAGGCCTACAAATCGGTGCCGTTCTACCTCTCCAGCCGCGGCTACGGCGTGCTGGTCAACGAGGCGGGCCCGGTGTCGTTCGAGGTGGCCTCCGAGAAGACCACGCGGGTGCAGTTCAGCCGCGAGGGCGAGAGCATCGACTACTGCGTGATCGCGGGCCCCCACCCGAAGGCCGTGCTGCAGCGGCTGACGGCGCTGACCGGCCGGGCGCCCTTGCCACCGGCCTGGAGCTTCGGCCTGTGGATGACGACCTCGTTCACCACCCAGTACGACGAGGCCACCGCCACGCACTTCATCGACGAGATGAAGCGGCGAGACCTGCCGTTGTCGGTGTTCCACTTCGACTGCTTCTGGATGCGCGAATTCCAGTGGTGCGATTTCGAATGGGACCGCCGCGGCTTCCCCGAACCCGAAGCCATGCTGGCCCGCCTGAAGGCCAAGGGCCTGCGGATCAGCCTTTGGATCAACCCGTATGTGGCCCAGAAGTCGCCGCTCTTCGCCGAAGGCGTGCGTGAGGGCTACTTCCTGAAGCGGCAAGGATCGGGCCTGACCTGGCAGACCGATCTCTGGCAGCCCGGCATGGCGATCGTCGACTTCACCAACCCTGCGGCCGTGGCCTGGTACCAGGGCCATTTGCGGCGCCTGCTGGCGATGGGCGTGGATTGCTTCAAGACCGACTTCGGTGAGCGCATTCCCAGCGAGGGCGTGGTCTACCACGATGGGTCGGATCCGGTGGAGATGCACAACCTCTACGCGCTGCGCTACAACGAGGTGGTGTTCGATCTGCTGCGCGAGGTGCGGGGGGCGGATGCGGTGGTCTTCGCCCGATCGACCTATGCATCGGGCCAGCGCTTCCCGGTGCACTGGGGCGGCGATTGCTGGTCCAACTTCGAGTCGATGGCCGAGAGCCTGCGTGGCGGCCTGTCGCTCACCGCCTGCGGCTTCGCCTTCTGGAGCCACGACATCGGCGGCTTCGAGGGCAACCCGCCACCGGCCGTCTACAAGCGGTGGATCCAGTTCGGCCTGTTGTCTTCCCACAGCCGCCTGCACGGCAGCAGCTCGTACCGGGTGCCCTGGCTGGTGGACGAGGAAAGCTGTGACGTGCTGCGGGCGTTCACCCGGCTCAAGCACCGCCTGATGCCTTACCTCTACGCCAAGGCGATCGAGGCCTGCGATACCGGCGTTCCGGTGATGCGGGCGATGGTGGTCGAGCACCCTGACGACCCGGCGTGCGCCACGCTCGACCGGCAGTACCACCTGGGCGAATCGCTGCTGGTGGCGCCGGTGTTCACCGAAAGCGGTGAGGTCGATGTCTACCTGCCCGGTCAAGGCGCCGGCCGTTGGACGCACCTGATCAGCGGCGAGCAGCAGGCCGGTGGCCGCTGGCACCGCGAGCAGCACGGCTTCCTCAGCCTGCCGCTGTATGTGCCGCCCAACACGGTGCTGCCCTGGGGCGCGGAAGACGAGCGCGCGGACTACGACTACACGCGCGGCCTGTCGTTGCGGGTGTTCGCGCTGGACGACGGCGCACGGGTGCCCTTCGTGGTGCCTTCGCCAGACGGGCGGATCGCGGCGCGCGGTGATGTGCTGCGTGAGGGGGCGCGTTACACCGCCCGCGTCACCGAGGGGGCCCTGTATGACTGGTGTCTGTTGGTCGATGGCCGCCGCAGCGCCGTGCAGGCCGACGGTGGTTGGCTGGCCTTCGAGGTGAACTGATCCATGCGCTTGTTTCAACGCGGCCGGGCCTGTGCGCTGGCCATCGCGTGCTGTCTTGCCGCTGCCATGACCGTGAATGCCGCCGACGCCCCCCGCCAGATCACCCTGGATCTTTCGACCGCCCAGCAGCCGGTCGATCGCTTCTTCGATCTCTCGGTGGGCGCGGACTTCCCCGGCACGCTGCGGCGAGACGACAGCCTGGCGCAGTTGAAGACGGCGGTCGACGAGCTGGGCTTCCGCTCCATCCGCTTTCATGCTCTCTTCCATGACGTGATGGGGGCGGTGAAAGTGGAGGGCGGGCGCACGGTGCACGACTTCTCCGCGATCGATCGGCTGTACGACGATCTGTTGTCGCGGGGGATCCGCCCCTTCGTCGAGCTCGGCTTCACCCCGCAGGCGCTGGCCACCTCGCAGCAGACCATCTTCTACTGGAAGGGCAACACCTCGCACCCGCGCCGGCAGGCCTGGGTGACGCTCGTCGATGCCTTCGTGCGCCATCTCATCCAGCGCTACGGTGCCGATGAGGTTCGCAAGTGGCCCTTCGAGGTGTGGAACGAGCCGAACCTTGATGGCTTCTGGGAGCGTGCCGACCAGCCGGCCTACTTCGAGCTTTACGCGGCCACGGCGCGCGCCATCAAGCGCATCGACAGCCGCCTCAGGGTGGGCGGGCCGTCCACGGCCGGGGCCGCCTGGGTGCCCGAGTTCCTGGCCTACGCCAAGGCCCACGAAACGCCGGTGGACTTCGTCACCACGCACACCTACGGCGTCGACCACGGCTTCCTGGACGAGTACGGCCAGGACGACCGCAAGCTCTCGCCCCACCCCGATTCGATCATCGGCGATGTGCGGCGGGTGAGGGCGCAGATCGAGGCCTCGCCGTTCCCGGGCATCCCGCTCTACATCACCGAATGGAGCACCAGCTACAACCCGCGCGACCTGGTCCACGACAGCTACATCAGCGCGCCGTGGATCCTCACCAAGCTGCGCGCCACGCGTGGCCTGGCGCAGGCGATGAGCTACTGGACCTACAGTGATCTGTTCGAGGAGGCCGGGCCTCCGCCCACGCCGTTCCACGGCGGCTTCGGGCTGTTGACGCGAGAGGGCGTACGCAAGCCGGCGTTCTTTGCCTACAAGTACCTCAACGCACTGCGTGGCAAGGACATCCCCGTCACCGATGCGGCCGTACTCGCGGCCGCCGATGGTCACCGTGTGGCGGCGGTGGTGTGGGATTGGCAGCCGCCCGACCAGAGCGGTGACAAGGCCACCAACCGCAGCTTCTTCGGCCGGCCGATTCCGTCTGTCGCCTCGAACCCGGTGGCGTTCAAGTGGCAGCACCTGGCGCCGGGGCGCTACCGGCTCCTGGTGCAGCGCACCGGTTACCGCAGCAATGACGCGCAGACGCTGTACTTCGAGATGGGCTCGCCGCCCAACTTGAGCGCCGAGCAGTTGCGCCGGTTGCAGAGCCAGACGCAGGACAAGCCCGAGGTGGACCGCCTCGTGACGGTGGACGGCTCTGGCACGCTGCGCTGGACGGTGCCGATGCGAAGCAACGACGTCGTGCTGGTCACGCTGCAGCCCGAGCGCGCCGCAGGGGTGGGCCAGCGCGCTGACCTCGCGCAGCCCGGTGCGCACGAGATCCAGCTGAACCAGGTGGGCTATCTGCCGGGGGCGGCCAAGATGGCGGCCGTGCCGGCCATCCCGCCGGGCATCGTGGAGGGGAACGGGGCCGCCCCGGCCGTTGCCCGGCGCTTCAGCGTGGTCGAGGCGGGCACCGGCCAGGTCGCGTTCGAAGGCGAGTTGGGCGCACCGGCCGTCTGGCCTCTGGCCCATGCCTCGGTGCAACTGGCCGATTTCAGCGCGTTGACGCGGCCGGGGCGCTATCGCCTGCGTGCCGAGGGTGCGGGCGATTCGGCCGTTTTCACGATCGACGCCCAGGCCTATGGGCCTTTGAGCGCGGCCAGCCTGAAGGCGTTTTACTTCAACCGGGCCAGCACGGCGCTGCTGCCGCAGCACGCCGGGGCCTATGCGCGGCCCGCCGGGCACCCCGACACGGAGGTGCGGGTGCACGCCTCGGCCGCCGGGCCGACCCGGCCCGAAGGCGCAGTCATCAGCGCGGCGAAGGGGTGGTACGACGCGGGCGACTACAACAAGTACATCGTCAACTCAGGCATCTCGACATACACCCTGCTCGCAGCCTACGAGCACTATCCGGCCTGGTTTCGCCAGCAGACGCTGAACATCCCGGAAAGCGGCGGCGCAGTGCCCGATGTGCTCGCCGAAACGCTGTGGAACCTCGATTGGATGCTGCAGATGCAGGATCCGGCCGACGGCGGCGTCTACCACAAGCTCACCGACAAGAGTTTTGATGGGGCGGTGATGCCGCATCAGTCGAACGCGCCGCGCTATGTGGTGCAGAAGACCACTGCGGCGGCGCTCGATTTCGCTGCGGTGATGGCCGCCGCCAGCCGCGTGTTGGCGGCGTACGAAGCGGCACGCCCGGGCCTCTCGGCGCGCATGCAGGCCGCCGCCGAGGCCGCGTGGCAGTGGGCCCAGGCGCATCCGAACATCGCCTATCGGCAGCCCGCTGATGTGCACACCGGTGCCTACGATGACGAGCACCTGGCCGACGAGTTCGTCTGGGCGGCCGCCGAGCTGTACATCACCACGCGCGACGACCGCTACTGGGCGGAGTTGCGCCAGGCCTTGCAAAAGGCCGGCGATGCCGCGCCGGACGCTTTGGCGGGTGTGCCCTCATGGGGCAGCGTCGCACCGCTGGCCTGGGTGTCGCTCGCGCACCACCGAGACCGGCTCACCCCCGCGGCCGACCGCGCGCTGATCGAACGCCGCATCCGGGCCCAGGCCGAGGCCTTGGCGGCGGCCTGGCGAGGCTCGGCTTACCGCGTCAGCCTGCAGGCGTCCGACCTGGTGTGGGGCAGCAATTCAGGCGCCCTGAACCAGGCGCTGATGCTGCTGCAGGGCTATCGCTTGGGCGGCGAGCGGGCCCAGCTCGATGCGGCCCAGTCGCTGCTCGACTATGTGCTGGGCCGCAACGCCGTGGGCATCAGCATGGTGACAGGCTTCGGCACGCGCTCCACCCAGCAGCCGCACCATCGGCCTTCGATGGCCGATGGGGTGGCTGCGCCCGTGCCCGGTTTCCTGGCCGGCGGCCCGAACCCGGGGCTGAACGACGCCGCGCACTGCCCGGTACCGTACCCGTCGGACATCCCGGCTCGCTCGTACCTCGACCACGACTGCAGCTACGCCAGCAATGAGGTGGCTATCAACTGGAATGCGCCGCTGGCCTACGTGGCCGCCGCGTTGCAGGTCTTGACCCCCGCGCCCGATGCGGGCCTCAGCCCCCAGACTGGATCCCCGCGACCATGAGTGAATTGAGCAACGAGCTGCCCGTCTCCTCGCGGGCCCATGCCGCGGCGTCCGAGGCGCCGGCACGCCACCCGCTGAGCTGGGTGCCGACGCTGTACCTGGCGATGGGCCTGCCCAACGTGACGGTGGGCGTGGTGGCGGCCATCATCTACAAGAACTTGGGCGTCTCCAACGAGGACATCGCGTTCTACACCTCGCAGATGTACCTGCCCTGGGTGCTCAAACCGCTGTGGTCACCGCTGCTGGAGCCCTTCAAGACCAAGCGCTGGTGGGTCATCGCGATGCAGTTCACGATGATGGCCTCGCTCGGGCTGGCGGCCTTCTGCCTGCCGTTGGACGACTTCTTCCGCATGTCGCTGGCGTTCTTCTGGGTCACCGGCTTTGCGTCGGCGACGCAGGACATCGTCGCCGACGGCGTCTTCATGACGACGATGCCCTTGCGCGATCAGGCGCGCTACGCCGGCTTGCAGGGCATGTGCTGGAACATGGGCGCGGTGATCGCCTCGGGGCTGCTGGTGTCGCTGACCGGCTGGCTGCACAACGGCCTGGGGCTCTCATGGGTGCATTGCTGGATGCTGGTGATGTTCGGCACCGCGTTCGTGATGGGCGCCTTCGCTTTGTGGCACCTGCGCACTTTGCCGGTCGGTGCGCCTTCGGCGGTGCAAGGGCAGGGCGTGGGCGCGGCCTTCGTGGCGTTGCGCGACTCGTGGGTCAGCTTCTTCCAGAAGCCCGGCATCTGGATGATGCTGGCCGTCGTCTTCTTCTACCGTTTCGGCGAAGGCTTCGTCGAAAAGTTCGGTCCGCTGTTCCTGCTCGATCCCGCCTCGCAAGGCGGCCTGGGCCTGAACAACGAGTCGCTCGGCTTCATCAACGGCACGGCCGGCACGCTGGCCTTCATCGCCGGCGCGTTCGTGGGCGGCTTCCTGGTGGCCCAGCGCACACTGCCCCGATCGTTCTTCCTGCTGGCGCTGGTGCTGAACCTGCCGCACCTGACCTACTTCTACCTGGCCTGGGCGCTGCCGACCGATCCGCTGTGGATCGGCACGGTGGTGGCGGTGGAGAAATTCGGGTTCGGCATGGGCTCGGTCGGCCACATGCTCTACATGATGCAGCAGATCGCGCCGGGCCCGTTCAAGATGACGCACTACGCCTTCGCCACCGGCGTGATGGCCATGACGAAGTGGGCCACGGGCACGGTCAGCGGCTGGGTGTTTGCCTGGTTCGGGCACCAGTACCTGAGCTTCTTCGCGTTCGTGCTGGCGGCGTCCATCCCGCCGATCCTGCTGGCGTGGCGGGCTCCGTTCCCGCACCGCGAATGGGGAGACACCACCGACACGGGAAAGGGCGCTGTGCATGGCTGAGTCTCGCGGTTTCCAAAGAGGCGCCTTGGGCAGCACCATGCATCGGGCCACGAAGTGTCTGGCCACGCTGTCGTTCACGCTGTCGTTGGGGGCAGGCGCTGCGCAGGCCGGTGCCGCCGACCCGGCCAACGGGGAGTGTGGCCCGCTGGCACTGGGAACCTCGCGCATCATGGCGATGCCCCGCGAGGCGGCTGCCTACGGCCGGGCCCAGCATCCGGCGCTGGGGCTGCAGCGCGGTGAAGTGGTGCTGACCTTCGACGACGGCCCGCGGCCGGAGAGCACCCCGCTCGTGCTGAAGGCACTGGCACGACACTGCGCACGGGCCACCTTCTTCATGAACGGCGAGCCGCTGTTGCGTGCACCCGACCTGGCGCGTGAGCTGGTGGCCCAGGGGCACACCGCGGCGATGCACGGCTTTGTGCATCACCATTTCCCGCAGTTGTCGCCCGAGCGCCAACTCGACGACTTGCGGCAGATGCAGCAGGCGTACCGCCAGGTGTTCGGCACCGAGCCCGCGGCGTATCGATTCCCGTTCCTCGAAGAGACACCGCCCTTGCGCGAGGCGCTGGCCGCCGCGCGCATCACCGTGTTCTCTGTCGATGTGGGCGTCGAGGATTGGCTGCCCGACCAGACGCCCGCCATGCTGACCGAGCGCCTGATCAAGCGTCTGCAGGAAACCGGCGGCGGCATCATCTTGCTGCACGACGCCCAGGACCAGACGGCGGCGGCGCTGCCCTCGATGCTGCAGGCGCTGCAGCACCACGGGTTCAAGCTGGTTCACCTGGAGTGGCGCTGAAGTAGCGCTGACGGGCCGCGGGGAGACCCCCGTTGGCCTCAGGGGCAGTCCGCCAGGCGGTCTTTCAGGTCCGGCAAGCCGGCGCTGTTGTCGGTGAACTGCCGGCGATGCGACTGCAGCAACTCATCGCTGCGGCGCAGGTGACGGCAGGCCTCGGCCCGGTCGGCCCGCGCTGCGGAGGGGCTGCCAGCACTCTTGGCGCGCAACTGCAGGGCATCCGCCATGAACAGGTGCGTCATGCCGTGGTCGCGCAGCGTCACCACGTTGCTTCGGGCCTCCTCGGGCACCCTGTCGAACGCTTCGAGGGCGAGCCGGCTGGCTTCGACCGCCGGCGCGGCCCGACCGGCCTCGACCAGCGCGTTGGACAGCTCGCCGTTGAAGGTGCCGTAGTCGATGCGCAGCATGACGTTGTCCGGGTCTTTCTCGACCATCGGCTGCAGCACCGCCACCGCCCGTTGGTAGGCGGCGACCGCCTCGTCGATGCGATCGAGCTCGCGCAGGGCATAGCCGGTGTGATCGTGCACCACCGCCAGGTTGGCCTTGACGATCGTGGCATCGGGATGGGCCTTCAGCAGGGTCTCGAGCACCTCGGCGCTGCGCTTCAAGTCGGCCAGGGCGGCCTGGGCGGTCTCGGGCATGCCGGGCACCTGCTGCAGTTGCTGGGCCCGCATGCCGTACATGCTCGCGAGGTTGCCGCCGATGGAGACATCGTCGGGCGTGAGCCGGTGCTGCTGTTCCAGCAGGCGGATGGCTTCTTCGATCGTGGGCTTGAAGGCGGCCTCGTCCCCCGCGAACAGGTGGATCTGCGCGAGCACGCCCATCAAGGTGGCGAGGTTGCGTGCGGCCGTCTGATCCGTCGGGTCGACCGCCAGGCGCCGCCGGGTGACCTCGACGCCGTGTTCGGCCTGCGCCCGTGCGGCTTTCGAATCACCTTGCGACGCCAGCACGGCGGCGAGCATGCGGGCGGTGCGTGCGATCTCTGCCGATACCGCCGCGGCGGTGGTGGGGGGCAGCGGCTCTGCCAACAGCGGATCCAGCAGCGCCAGGCCGCGCTCATAGCTGGCCCGTGCACCCTTCGGATCGCCCAGGTTCGAGCCGAACGGGCCGCCCTGGATGTCGCCGATCTGGCGGTAGCCGGTGGCCAGCTCTACCTTCAGCTGGGCGTCGTCACGGGCTTCGGCGCTCAGCCGTTCCAGGTAGGTCAACGCGTTCTTCACGATCAGCTGCCGCGCCGGTGTGGAGCCGGGCAACTGCTCGATCGCCCGGTGCACGTCGAACACCAGCATGTTGGCCAGCGCGCGGACGCTCGCGAAATGCGCCTCGGCACGCTCTTTCTGGCGCCGCGCCTCAATGCCTTCGTAGGCCGCCAGGCTCAGGCCCAGCACCAGCGCCAGGTTGGCGACCACGGCCGCGCCCATCGCCGCGCGATGCCGCACGACGAAGCGACTGGCCCGGTAGCTCCAGGCGCCGCGGCGCGCTTGCACCGGCAGGCCTTCGAGGTGGCGAAAGAGATCGTCCGACAGTTGCTCGACGCTGGCGTAGCGGTGCGAGGCCTGCTTGCGCAAGGCCATCATCACGACCGCGTCCAGGTCGCCCCGCAGCCGCTGACGCGCCGCCCAAGGCAGGCTGGCCACATCGCTGGGCGGAGTGGGCTCGGTGTCGCAGATGGCCTGGCTGAGGGTGAAGTCGCTTTGGGTGGCATCGCCCGGATAGGGGCTGCTTTCCGTGAGCAGCCGGTACAACACGACCCCCAGCGAATAGACATCGCTGGCGGGCGTGACCGGCTCGCCACGCACCTGCTCGGGGCTCGCGTAGGACAAGGTCATCACCCGCAGGCGTGTCGCCGTGGCTTCCGCCGCCGGCTCATCCACCCGCTTGGCGATGCCGAAGTCGACGAGCTTCACCACCCCCTGCTCGGTGACCAGGATGTTGGCCGGCTTCAGGTCGCGGTGCACCACGCCCTTCTGGTGCGCGTAGTGCACCACCGCGCAGACGGTACGAAACAGCGCCAGGCGGGCTGGCACATCCAGTTGATGGCGCCGGGCGTACTCGTCGATCGGCGCGCCCACCACGCGTTCCATCACGAAGTAGGGCAGGCCTTCTTCGGTGATGCCTCCGTCCAGCACTTTGGCGAGATTGGGGTGATCCAGGCTGGCCAGGATCTGGCGCTCGGCCTTGAAGCGCTCGACCTGGGCCGGGTCGAACAGGCTCTGCCGCATCAGCTTGACGGCCACCTGTTGCTCGTATTGACCATCCGCCCGCTCGCCCAGGTAGACCTGGCCCATGCCGCCCTGGGCGATCAGCGACACGAGGCGAAAGGCGCCCAGGCGACGGCCCAGCCACGGCCGGGTGTTCTGCTCGTCGATGGCCTCCAGGGCGTCGAGCGCCAGCTCGGCGGGCGGCTCGTCCAGCAGGCTGCGCGAAGGTTCTGCGGCGGCGAGCAGTGCGTTCAGCTCGGCCAGCAGCTCGGCATCGTCACCCGCCTGGTCGGCCACGTAGGCCTGGCGCAGGTCGGCCGGCTGTTCAAGCGCGTCGGCCAGCAGGCGCTTGATCTGTTGCCAGCGGTCGGCCGGCAGCGGTTCATTCATCTCGCGGCGTCCTTTCTTGGCGGGCCCAGCGTGCCTGCCGAACCCGGCATGGCCGGGCCACCGACAGGCCGGACGCCGCCAGGCGCGGCCCGAGGGCTGCGATTCACGCACAGCGGCGCAGCCGCCGCAAGGCTTGAAGGTCAACTTTCGTGATCGGCTACGAAATCTCGTAGCGCCACGAGGCGGCGGACACCGAGGCCTTCACGGCGTCAACGCCATTGATGCCCACGCTGCCCACGCCGGGCGTCGCCCGCGGGCAAGCCCGTCAGCGGGCCCGCGCCGACCAGTGCGCTGGTCGCCTCGACGGTGCTGCCCGAAGCGAAGGTGTCTCGCCCGTAGACGTCTTGCCAGACGGACCAGCCCATGTCGTTGCCGGAGCACTCGATGTCGTTGTGAGCCCAGGCGCTGGTCGTCTCGATCAGGTTGGCCGATGTCGTCATCGCGGTGGCAAAGCTGTCGGGCACTCGCTGGCACGACAAGCCCCAGTACGGCGCCTGCGCGCCGGAAGAAATGATGTTGAAGCTCACCCTCGAGCCGCGGCTGCCCGGGTTGAAGACGCCCCAGGCCTGCTCCATGTGCGACTCGGCCAAGGTGTTGTGGTGGACGTCGTGGTTGCGCATCGAGCAGGTGTCCTGCACGCATTGCGTGCCCAGCAGGATGTTGGCGTGGAGCAGCAGGTTGTGGTGGATGTGGACACCCTTCGATCCGCCTTGCGCCGAGACCTGCACGCCGTGGTGGGGCGACTCGGGCGGCGCTTCGATGTAGTTGCGGCGGTAGACGTTGAACTGCGAGTTGTCTTTGTCGTGAAAGCCGCCGTTGACATCGGCCCCCAGGCGCACCTGGTTGTTCTCGATGATCGAATCGAAGGCGTCGAAGAAGGTGGTCGCGTAGGCCGCACCCACGTAACGGCCGAAGTCGTTGTCCTGCACCAGCAGTTTGTGGCGCGGCTCCAGATCGCCCCAGGTGTGGATGAAGCCCGGGTTTTCAGATTGGGTAGGCCCCTCGAGCCCGTCCAGGAACCGCACGTGGCGGATCACCGCGCCGGCCCGCGCGGGGTCGACATTGATGCCGTACTGCAGCACGCCGGTGATGTCCACGCCTTCCACCCGCGGCATGGGCAGTTGGTCTGAGCGGATGTCCAGGCTGCTGCTGCGGGCGAGATCGAGCGTCACCACCTCGTCGGGGTAGGCCACGATCTGTTTGGCGCGTTCGTCGCCCAGCACGATGCCCGTCGCGCCGTAGCGGCCCTGGCGCAGCATGAGCACTTGATGCGGCCCGCTTTGGCTTTGGGCGTAGGCGATCGTCTGGAAAGGGGCCTGCAGGCTGCCGCGCCCCGCGGCGTCGACACCGTTCGGCGCCACAAAGAGGTGGTTCGCCTTCTTCACCCGGATGGCAAAGGTCTGCCGCAGCCGCTTGGGGGTTCGACCGCTGTCGCGCATGTCGAGCGTCAGCTCGTAGTTGCCGGCCTCGGCGGGCGTGAAGCGGATGGCGCCGGTGCGGAAGTCGAGTTCGACATCGCGGGTGTCGACCGGTGCGCCGTCGCGGGTGAGGCCGGCCAGCCGGAACTCGTATGGAAAGATGCCACCTGCCAGGCCAGGCCGGCTCTCGTAGGGCAGCCCGGGGTAGGCCCGGTCTTGCGGCGCAAAGCGCACCACGAGCGGATCGTTCGGCAAGGTGTCGGCCATCACGAGATGGGCCGCCGGCCGGGTGACGCAGCGAACGAAGATGGGCCGACCATCGGCCGGCACCACCGGGGGCGCCCCTTCGGACACCCGGCAGGTTTGGCTGTCGGGCTGGCGGCTGATGCGCAGGTCCAGCGGGCTGCCCGCGGGCACCTGCGGTTCGAAGCGATACGGCTCGTTCAGCGTGGCAGTGAGACGCGCCGTTTCGTGGCGCAGCACCAGTTGTTCACCCAGGGCGAGCCCCTGAACCCGCACGTTCAGCGCCACGGCGGGCGCGGTGGTCGCGGCCACGTCGCCTGGCGCGATGCCGGCAAAGATGGCAGCCAGAGCGACGCCGGTGCGCGCCGCTGTGAGGAAAAGAGGCGGCCGGGGACTGGAGGCAGAGGTGGCGGGCATCGGGCGGGTCCTGCGAACGGTGGGGTCAGGCCATCGACCGGCCGAGCCTGCGGGGGCACTGCCGGCTAGAAAACGTTTACATCAGATTGTGGCGGGGCTGAAGTCGGCATGCATGCCTGCGGCGCACGAAGCTGTAACCCAGCGTAGCCCGGGGGTGGCTGAAGGTGGTCGCCGTGGGGGCGAGATGGGGCGCAATCTGGCCGCGATGGCGGCGCCGTGGGTGGTTGCCTGGGGAGGTCGCGCCGATGCGCAGGCAGGGCGCGCGGGGACGTCTGGCGGTGTGCGGCGAGGAGCCGCGATGCCGAGGGGGGCCAGTGGCCCCAGTCGGGGGCGGTACCCGGTACGGGGTGGGGTACGGGTGTCGGGAGGGGCAGAAGGGGCAGAAGGCCCGCGTTGCGCCGCTCAGGCGCCCTTCATGAACTGGTCGATCGCCTGCTGGGCGGTGGAATTCACCTGGGTGAGCATCAAGCCGATCTTGAAGCCATCCTGGCGGCTCAGCACGCCGTGCACCACTTTGGCCTTGAGCAGCATGCGGTGGCTGCGTCCGTTTTCCATCAACGTGAACTCGACATCGCAATCGGTGCCGGAAGGAAGATTGCGGTCGGCCGTCACACACAGGCCTTGCTGGCTGATGTCGACGGTGCGGCCCGGGAGGCGATAGCCTCCGATGATGAGGGTGGCGGCGGTGCGAAGGGGTTTGCGCGGTGCCTGGCGCCGTTCGGCCGCCGCGGGTGCGGCGGCGGGAGACGCATTGGAATCAACTGGCAAGTGCTACCTCCTTCGCGAGCACCTCATTTTGAACTGATTGCGTCATCGATGATGGTCTGGCGTGAGACAAGAGTCGCATCCGTTGCCGCATCCGTTCACGCCCAGGTGATCTGTACAGACGGATTCGAGGCGACGAAGACGACATGTTCGCCTAGGGGTTCAGTGGGCGACCCCGGCCCGCATAGCATGCCCGCAGCGCCTCGCGCGAACAAGCATTGACCCTCGACAAAGCGCGCGCTGTCGTGCTCGGGCAACCTCCGTGCAGGCCCATCACTGTTTCCGCCGTCCCGACCCTCATGACCCGCTCCACCGCTTCTTCCATTGCCCCCCTGAAAGGCCGCGCCAGCCGCGCCGGCCGACTGGCGTTCCACCTGCTGGCAGTTGCCGCCATGGCCAGCTGCGGCGGCTCGCACCAAAGCGAGCCCGACGCTCTGGCGCTTGAAGACCTGCCCATGGCTGCCACGCCCAATGCGCTGGTGGATTACGGGCCCGGGCCGGGCAAGCCCTCTGCCGAACAAGCAACGGGTGAGCGCCGCGCGGCCCTGGCCGTCGGCCCCCAGGCGATCACCGTGCCCACCGGCCCGGCGGATGCGCACCTCAAAGGCGTGTTCGGCGAAGCCTTCAGCTGGCCGCTGATCCCGTTGCACACCATCTTGCTGCCCGATGGCCGGGTGCTCAGCTACGGCAGCAAGCCTGATGGCAACCAGGGCGCTCTGCTGCACTACGCGGTGTGGGACCCATCGCTCGGCACGGGCGCCGAATCGAAGTTGCTGCTGTCGAACACAACCGGCACCGATATTTTCTGCGCCGGTCAGGCGTTGCTGCCCAACGGCAACGTGCTGCTGGTGGGCGGAGACCGCATCGTCAATGGCAAGCGCAACTACGCCAACAACGACGTCAACCTCTTCACCCCGGCCGACAACCAGCTCACCAAGCAGGCCCAGTCGATGGCCTATCAACGCTGGTATGCCACCTTGATCACCACGCCCACCGGCGAGCAGGCGGTGATCGGCGGCCGCATCGATCGCCTGTACGAAGGCGACGCGCAGACGCCGCCCACCGACGACACCTATGCCAGCACCCCCGAGGTGTTCAGCACCGCCGCAGGCTGGCGCACGCTCACCGGCGCCACCAACGACTGGGCCTACGGCTCGAAGGTGCAGGCTTGGAACTACCCGCGGGCCTGGTGGGCGCCGCAGGGCAAGGTGCTGATCTTCACCCCCAAGGGCGAATTCTTCGGCCTCGATCTCACCGGCAACGGCAGCGTGGCCAAGGTGCCCGGCGTGTTGCCGACGGGCGCCTACAACCTGCCGGCGGCGATGTATCAGCCCGGCAAGATCCTCTCGGTCCGCGCCGATGCGAAAGCGGTGGTGGTCGATATCAACCAGGATCCACCGGTCGTCACGCCCACGGCCCCGTTGTCGGCGGACCGCCGCTTTGGCAACGCCACCATCCTGGCCGATGGCAAGGTGTGGGCCAATGGCGGCTCATCGACCGGCAATGACCTGGTTGGCGCCCGCTACGACTCGGAGACCTGGGACCCCGCCACCGGCAGCTGGACGACCGCGGCCATCGCGACCAAGCCGCGGCTTTACCACAGCGTCTCGATGCTGATGCCTGACGGCACGGTGCTGACCGGCGCCGGCGGCGCCCCGGGGCCGGTGGTGAACATGAACGCCGAGATCTACTTCCCACCGTACCTCTACAAGACCGATGGCACCGGCAAGTCGGCGGCGCGGCCTGTGATCGAAACGGCGCCGAGTGCCGGCACCTGGGGCCAGAGCGTGGCGGTCGCGATGGCCGACAAAAAGGCCGTGTCTCGCGTGACGCTGGTGCGCTTTGGCGCGGTGACCCACGCCTTCAGCAATGAGCAGCGGTTCACCGACCTGAGTTTCACCCAGAAGGGCAAGAACCTGCAGGTCACCCTGCCCGCGTCGGGCCATGTGGCGCCCCCGGGCTTCTACATGCTGTTCGCGATCAATTCGTCGGGCGTGCCCTCGGTGGCGAAGATCGTCCGCGTCGGCCCGGCTTGAATGTCTGGCGTGAGCGCCTGAAGTGAGCGCCCGAGGCCGGGCGCCTTCAGGCGTCGGGCCTCGGCCGAGAATACGGGCCGCCATGACGGCCCGTCGATCCGCCCACCACCACCATGTCTATGTGGTCGAGCTGTCCGACCGCGTCTGGAACGTGCCAGCGTTCCGCCGAGCCAACCCCGGCTACGTGCTGGGGCGGCCGCTGGTGTATGTCGGCATGACGGGGCTCGACCCGGATTGGCGTTTCGATCGCCACAAGGCCGGGATCCAGTCGAATCGCTTCGTGCGCGAATACGGGCTGCGGTTGCTGCCCGAGCTGTACGAGGTCTACAACCCCATGCCCTACGAGGCCGCCCGCGAGATGGAGGTCGAGCTGGCCATCGGCCTGCGGGAAGCGGGCTACGGCGTCTGGCAGGCGTGAATGCCGCCAGGGTGACCTTTGGGGAAAATGACAGAGAGGTGACGGGAGGTTCGCACAATTGCCGTGGCGGAAAGGGGTTCATCCCGGGTTCCGGTTCGCCCCAAGG
Source organism: Ideonella lacteola (assembly GCF_038066555.1). Taxonomy (NCBI): domain Bacteria; kingdom Pseudomonadati; phylum Pseudomonadota; class Betaproteobacteria; order Burkholderiales; family Sphaerotilaceae; genus Ideonella; species Ideonella lacteola. The sequence continues at coordinate 44,164 of NZ_JBBUTG010000022.1, forward strand.
GGTCAGAAATGTGCGATCTTCGGGGCTGCGGTCTCCGTGAGGAGGCCATGTTCATCGGTTCGTGGGCCGCATCGCGGCCTTTGCAGCGGGCGAAGGGGCTGGATGCTCAAGAAGATCTCGGTCAACGAGGTTCGGGTCGGCATGTACTTGCATGCGCTGGAGGGCAACTGGCTCGATCATCCTTTTTGGAAGACCCGCTTCGTCCTGAAAGATCCGCAGGATCTGGCGAAGTTGCGCGCCAGCGGCCTCGATGGCGTGTGGATCGACGTGAGCAAAGGGCTGGATGTCGCCCCGGTGATCACCGAAGACGCGGTGGTGGCGCCGCCGGTCACCTTCAGCGCGACAGCACCGGCGCCGGTGCTGTCGTCGGCCATGCCCCGGCCGACGTCGCCGCGCCCACCGCCCGAGCCTTCCCGCTCGATGGAAGAAGAGCTGCGCCAGGCGGCGGCCTTGTGCCGCCAGGGGCGTGACAAGGTTCAATCGATGTTCGGCGAGGCCCGGCTGGGCCGGGCGGTCGATACCGAGCAGTGCCTGCCCCTGGTCAATGACATCGCGAACTCGGTGTTTCGCAATCCGGGCGCGCTGGTCAGCCTGGCACGCCTGAAGACGCAGGACGACTACACCTACATGCACTCGATGGCGGTCTGCGCCTTGATGGTGGCGCTGGGCCGCGAGCTGGGGCTGTCGGAAGACGCCTGCCGCGAAGCCGGCCTCGCCGGCATGATGCACGACCTGGGCAAGGCGGCCATCCCCATCGATGTTCTGAACAAGCCCGGCAAGCTCACCACCGAAGAGTTTGAGCTGATCAAGACCCACCCGGTCCGCGGACACGAGATGCTCATCGAGGGCAAGGGGGCCGGCGAGCTGGTGCTGGATGTGTGTCTGCATCACCATGAGCGAGTCGACGGGGCGGGCTACCCGCACGGGCTGTCCGACGAGGCCCTCACCACCGCCGCCCGCATGGGGGCGGTGTGCGACGTGTACGACGCCATCACCTCGAACCGGCCCTACAAGGCCGGCTGGGATCCGGCCGCATCGATCGCTGCCATGGCCTCGTGGAAAGGCCACTTCGACCCGGACATCTTCAAGGCCTTCGTCAAGAGCCTGGGCATCTACCCGATCGGTTCGCTGGTGCGGCTGCAGTCCGGCCGGCTGGCGGTGGTGACGGCGCAGCATGAAACCAGCCTCGTCGCACCGATCGTCAAGGCCTTCTTCTCGACCAAGTCCAACATGCCTATCACGCCGCAACTGATCGACCTCTCGCGCGGCCCGGACAAGATCGTCGCGCGCGAAGATCCCAAGACCTGGGGCTTCCCGCATCTGGACGAGCTCTGGGCCGGTGATGCGGTGACGAAGAAGTAGTCCGCGGTTGCGCGGGCTCGCGCACGGGCCGCCTGGCTGCTTTCACACCCGCAGAAGCCTTCGCCGTCCAGCCTCCGCTTGATCGTTCGCGCACTCGTCGCCAGCGATCAACGCCAGGCGTCTTGGTTGGCCACAGTGCGGGCTTTCGTGGCACAGTCGGTCGCCTTTGTCTGTGGAGCCTGCCGATGCATGAAGGATCCTGCCACTGTGGCGCCGTGCGCTTGACCCTGCCTTCCACCCCCGAGGTCGCGACGGCGTGCAACTGTTCGCTGTGCCGGCGCATCGGGGGCCCGTGGGTGTATTTCGAGTACGGTTCGGTGAAGATATCGGGTCACCCGGAGTCGACCGCGGCGTACATCTGGGGCGACAAGACGCTGCGCTCCATCCATTGCACCACCTGCGGTTGTGTCACCCACTGGGAGCCGCTGGAGCCCACCGCAGGCTGCAAGCATGGCGTGAACCTGGGCAACTTCGATCCGGCGCTCATCGCGGCGGTGCGGGTCAGGCGGTTCGATGGGGCCGACACGTGGACCTTCATCGATCCCTGAGCGGCTGAGAGTCTTTCGCCGATGCCCGTTTTGAACCCCTGAACGCCCCGGCGCCACCGAAAAATTCTCGGCCTCTGGGCAGAATCCCGCGGGCCACCACTTGAGGAGCAACACCCCATGAAGCGAGTCACCGGCATTGGCGGCATCTTCTTCAAGGCGAAAGATCCGGTCGCGCTGCGGGCCTGGTACCAGCGCCATTTGGGCATCGATGTACAGGCCTGGGGCGGCACAGCCTTCAGCTGGGCTGATGCGGACGGTCGGCCGGTGGGTGGCACGACAGTCTGGTCCATCGGCGGGGCCGATGGCGACGCGTTTGCGCCCAGCTCGGCCGCTTTCATGGTGAACTACCGCGTCGACGACCTCGATGCCTTGCTGAAGGCGCTGCGCGCCGAAGGCTGCCAGGTGCTGGACAAGACCGACGACTCCGAATATGGCAAGTTCGGTTGGGTCATCGATCCCGAGGGCCACAAGGTGGAGCTGTGGCAGCCGCCGGCCGGGCAGTGAGGCGAGGCACCAGCGCGATCACTCACGCGGTCGTTGACGCGGTTGTTTGCGCCAGACCCACCGTGGCGCGCGCCACGGCCGCTCGGGCCACACGCTTGCGCCACCACAGGTAGACACCGGTGGCGCTGAAGCCGGCGATCACCAGGCCCAGCACCGAGATCAGGATCCGGCCGGGAAGGCCGAGGATGCGGCCCGAGTGCAGCGGGAACATGCTTTGCAAAAAGATGTCGCCCGCGCTGCCTTCGCCGGGCACCTGCGCGCCTGCGGGCTCTCCGGTGCGTGCATCGAAGTAGAGCCAGGGGTTGCCCAGGCCGCCGTCGCCGTGGTCTCGGCCTGGCTCGAAGAAGCCCACGCCCCACACGCCGAACTCGGGTGAGAAAAAGACGGCGCCAGCGGGGGCCGTCCAGCCGCGCTGAATGGCTTCCTTCTGCGCCTTGGCCACGATCTCGGCCGACGACACCTGCGGTTCGACCGGCGCATGGGCCGGCGCAGGTGCTCGCGTGTCGAAGGGCGATGGCGTGAGTGTCGAGAACCACGAGACGACCGGACGAACCACCTGGGTGTTGAGGTTCATCGCCACCGAGGTGATCGCCAGCATCAGCACCAGCGCGAAAAGCCACACGCCACCCGAGCGGTGCAGGTCGAACACCAGGCGGTGGCCGCCGGCGCGCCACCGAAACGCCAGCGACCGTGCCCATTGGCGCGGATTCGGAAAGGAGATGGACAGCGCGATCAGGGTATCGAACACCCAGACGATGCCCACCAGCCCCATCAGCCAGATGCCCCACTCGATGCCGCCGCCCTCGGGCAGGTGCATCGTGTAGTGCAGCTTGTAGAGAAAGGGCAGCAGGTTCTCACGGTCCAGCGAGACCGCGCCCCACATGCGGCGGCCCTGAACTTGACCGTTGACCGGGTCGACAGCCAGCTGATTGAAGCCGACGTCAAACGGCGTGCCGGTGGCGGGGTTGATGCGCGGCGCGACGAAGACGCCGAAGGCGTGCCCCGGCTCGACGGAGAGGGGGTGGTAGGTGATGCGCACCTGGGGCTCGGCCTGCTCGACGCGGGCCACGAGTTCGGCCACCGGCAAGGGCGTGCCGGCGGTGCGGGCCTCGAACAGGTGCGGGTTGAGCCACTCGTCCAGTTCGTGGTCCCACGAGATGATCGCGCCGGTCAGGCCAGCGATGAAAAGGAAGAGGGCGGTGCCCAGGCCGAACCAGCGATGCAGCCGGGTGAACCAGGCGCGCCAGTTGAGGCGTGCTGCAGCCTGGCGCCGCGGCGTCGCTGTCGGTGAACGGGGCGGCGGGTCGAGGGGGCCTGCCAGGGGTGGGGCTGCCGCAGACAGGGCCTGCGATGGCGGCATCGGCAGGGGGGCATCGTGCCCGGAAAGGTGAGCGCCCATCGCGCCAGCTCCTTGTTGCGTGGTTCAAGAATCGAACACCCGCGGGCTGGCTGAGGCTGGCTCAGGGTCGAAGTGCCATTGTAATGAGAATGATTCGCAAATTGATGGGTGGCGTGCAGCGTGGCGTGCGACCCAGGGCGTTCAGCGCCGTGCGCTCAGGTCCATGAAGTCAGAAGAGCAGCAAGGACAGACCCAGCACGATCATCCACACCGGCAGCAGGCCGTTGTTGACGTCGGCGACCGGCTGAACGCGGCCGGTGACGTGGCGCAACGCCCCCACGACGAACAGGCCTCCGAAGGCCATGCCCGCCCAGCCTATCCAGGCAGGGAAGCGCGGCTCCGCCAGCATGCCGGCACCGATCAGCGCGAAGAAGGCCGCCAGACACACCTCCCCCAGGAACTCGCCGACATAGGTGCCGAGGTAGAGGTTGAAGCCCCGAAACAGGGCCTCCAGTGCCATGTCGGAATCGTCTTCGATCCCCATGTGGGCCTGGGCCAGCGCCCAATGCATGCTGGGCCAGCGCATCAGGCCCAGGCACATCGCCAATGCGGCCACACAGGCCATGGCCGTGGCCAGCATCGCCAGCGCCGGGCTGGCGGGCAGGGCGGCTGCGCAGCCCACGGCGCCGGGGATCAGCAACAGCGGCAGCACCGAGTAGATGGCCCAAGCCCGGCGCAGTGGCGGGCCACCCTCGATCAGGCGCGGCAGCACTTCGCTGGCCGATCCGTCGAGGATGCGTGGGTAGTCAAAGCGCGCCGACAGGTAGGCAAAGACGGCCATGAAAGAAAACGCGCCCGCGATCAGGCTCACACCGCCTGCGCCCACGATCACCGCCGTGCTCATGATCTCGTCCCAACACTGCTGATACTGCGAGCCCCAGTGTGTCACCCGTCCGGAGCGAAGGCATTCAGGAAAGCGACCTTGACGACACCTGCCGTGATGCTGCGGGTTTCCGATGCCGTCGCCACCGGCCCGCAGGGGCCGGTGGGGACACAGCCCCATGCGATCATCGATGAGATGAAGCACCCTGACGTCTCGACTTCATTGGGCGACGAGCTCTGGGCCGAAACCTTTTCGGAGCTCAAGAAGCTCGCCCACGCGCGCTTGCACGCCGCCGGGGCGATGACACAGCTCAACACCACGGCCTTGGTGCACGAGAGCTACCTGAAGCTGTCGGATCGCGCCGGGCGTCTCACGTTTCCCAGCCGCAACCACTTCTTCGCCTACGCCTCCCGGGTGATGCGCTCGGTGATCGTCGATCTGGTGCGCGAGCGCGCTGCCGACCGCCGCGGCGGTGACCTGCAGCGCGTGACCCTGGATACCGCGGCGGGCGACGCCCTCGTGGCCGCCGACGAGCCCTTGCAGTTGGACGAAGCGCTCAGGTCGCTGGAACAGGTCGAGCCTCGATTGGCCCGCGTCGTCGAGATGCGCTACTACGCCGGCATGACCGACGCAGAAATTGCCGAGGTGCTCGGGCTCACCGACCGGACCGTGCGGCGCGATTGGGACAAGGCCCGCGGGATCCTGCGGACGATGCTGGAGTGAAGCGGACGAGTTCGTCGTCGCCGTGTCCGCTTTGCCGGCGCTTTGACGTTGGCCCTCCGATGACCACAGCGTGCCGCCCATGAAGCCTCTGCCTTGCCCCCCTGAGCGTTGGCCCACCTTTTCTCGGTTGCTCGACGAGGCCCAGGCCTTGCCACCCGAACAGCGAGCCCGGTGGCTGGCCGACCTGGATCCTGAGTTCTCAGACCTGCGCGCTGCGCTCGGCCAGGTCGTGGCGGGATGGGCATCGGCAGCCGCCGCGCCCGAGTTCCTCTCGGGCCCGAGCTTGAAGGCGCCGCCGGAAGAAGGCGATGTGGCCGACCTGCATCCGGGCATGCAGGTCGGGCCTTACGAACTGCTTCGAGTGCTCGGGCGCGGCGGTATGGGTGAGGTGTGGCTGGCGCGCCGTGTCGACGGCGCCTACCAGCGCGAAGTGGCGCTCAAGTTGCCGCACGCCCACCTGCTGGCCGGTGCGGTTCGAGAGCGTTTCCTGCGCGAACGCGACATCTTGGCCAGCCTGACCCATCCGCACATCGCGCGTTTCTACGATGCCGGGCTGTCGGCGTCGGGCCAGCCCTATCTGGCGCTGGAAGCGGTCGAGGGGCTGCCCATCACACGCTGGGCACAGGACAAGCGGCTGGGCATCAGCGAGCGCCTGGTGCTCTTCATGCAGGTGGCAGCGGCGGTAGAGCACGCGCACGGCAAACTCATCGCCCACCGAGATCTGAAGCCAGCCAATGTGCTGGTCAGGGACGATGGCGAGGTGCGCCTGCTCGACTTCGGCATCGCCAAGATGCTGCACGAGGGCGACGATGCGGCATCGCCGCTCACCCGTGCAGATCATCGATTGGCCACGCCGGCCTATGCCGCGCCTGAGCAGCTCGCGGGCGGCCAGGTGACGGTGGCGACCGACATCTACGCGCTGGCGGCGATGCTGTTCGAGCTGCTCGCCGGAGCCCCGCCGTTCGAGGCCGAGGCTTCGCGTCCGCGCTTGCGCACCGGCAGCGTCGCAGAGCGCGGCGACCCGCCGCTGGCATCCACGAAAGCCACGGCAGCGCAGGCACAGACGGTGGGCCGCACGCCAGCACAGCTTCGCCGCGCCTTGGTCGGCGACCTGGATGCCATTCTCAGCAAAGGCTTGCAGACGCAACCGGCGGATCGCTACGCCTCGGTGGCCGCCTTTGCCGCCGATCTCGGCCGCCATCTTCGCAACGAGCCGATCGAGGCCAGGCGCATCACCGTGCCGATGCGCCTGGCCAAGTTCATTCGGCGCCACCGTGTCAGTGTTGCGTTTTCGGGCCTGCTCGCGGCCAGTCTCGTGGCGGGCGTCGTGGGTGTGGTGTGGCAAGGCCAGAGGGCCCAGGCCCAGGCCCGGCGCGCCGAGGCGGTGAAGGACTTTCTGCTCGACGTGTTCAAAGCCAGTGATCCGCGCGTGGCCTCGGACACCCCGCGCGGGCAGATCACGGCCAAGGCGTTGCTGGACATCAGTGCCCCTCGCATCGAGCCTCGCTTCCAGGACGACCCCGAGATTCAGATCGAACTGCTGCGCACGGCGGCGGACATCTACCGCGAACTCGGGGAGAACGAGGCGTACGAGACGCTGCAGAACCGCCAGATCGACCTGGCGCGAGCGATCTACGGGCCGCTGCATGAGAACGTACTGAACGGGCAGCTCGAAGCGGCCACGCAAGCGATGGCGAGGGCCGATTTCGCCACGTGCCGCCAACTGCTCGACGAGGTCGACGCTCCCATCACTCAAGCCGGGCGCAACGAGAGCGATCTGCGCGGGCATTGGTGGTTGGCGCGGTCCATCTGTTTGCGCGATGTGCCGAAGGCCGAGGCCGAGCGCGGGCAGGCGCTGCAGAAGGCGCTGGACATCTTCGAGCGGTTCGCGCCCATGGATCGCGGCCACGTGACCACGCTGGCCGAGATGGCCACCGAGTCCAGCCACCAGAATCGTTTTGAGGCGTCGATCGCCCTGAACCGACGCGCAATCGCATTGGCCGAGCGTCTGCCGGATCGCAATGACGCCGAACTGCAGACGCTGTACGGCAACGTGGCGGTGGCGCTGATGAGCATCGGCGACCTTTCCAACGCAGAGGCCGAGTATGCGAAGTCGGCCGAGATTGCTCGTCGCACCAGCGGTGAGCAGGCACGCAGCGCCTGGTCGCCCGCCGGCAAGCGCGCCCGTGTGGCCCACCTGGGTGGGGCGAGAGAGCACGCTCAGCAGTTGTTCGACCAGGTGCTGAAGAACCTTCCGCCGGAATCGGACCACGATCCCGAGGCGCAAAACGTGCGCGAGGATCGCGCCGAGCGCTATGCCGCCGAAGGCCAGCCCCTGTTGGCCATCCCGCTGCTGGAGGCGGTCGAACGCAGCTGGTTGGTTCACTCGCCGCAGGACTTCACGCTGCGCCGCGTCCGCTTGCGCCTCGGCGATGCCTACGCCCGTGCCGGTCGCAGCGCCGAGGCCCGCAAGGCCTTCAAGCAGGCCTTGGCTGATTTCGAAGCCAACGCGCCGGCCGATAGCCAGCCCGTGGCGGCCATGCGCGAGCGTTGGGGCCGTTTCCTGCTTGAACAAGGCGAGCCCGACGCCGCGCGCGCCCAGTTCGAACGCGTGTTGGCCGATTCCGCAGACAAGCGGTGGAGCCATGTGGCGCTGGCCCAGGCGGGATGGGCCCGTGTCGCGCTTGAACAGGCCGATGCGGCCACGGCCAGCCGCCTCAGCGAGCAGGCCTTGCAGACCTGGTCGGGACTAAACGGCTTTCGGGATGTCCGCATGGAGCCCTACCTGTGGCGCGTTCGCGCTGCGGTGCTGGCGCGGCTCGGCGACACCCAAGCCGCCGAACAGCTGCGGGACCAGGCTCTGGAAGCCAGCCGCCGGTATGACGCACCGACCAGCCCCACGGTGAGAGACCGGCTCTACGTCGGGCTGTGAGCGCCCCGCTGGCGGAAGGCGCTCCAGCCCTGCTTCAGCGGCCCAGCCCCAGCCCGCGGTCCAGCCGCTGGGTGGCGCGCGGCAGCAGCGCTGCCGATGCCGCGCCGGCAGGGGCCGTCACCACCGCGGGTGAGGTCAGAACCTGGGTGCCGACCCCCGGTCGCGCCTGCGGCTGAGCCGGGGCGGTACCGGTGAGGGCGCCCGGCTGCGTGGCGCGCTCGCGCGGAGATTGCCAGCCATCGACACCCGCGTGGACCCACATGGCATACGCGCCGATGTTGCCTTCGCCGTACTTGACCCAGGCGTAGCCTGCCTCGGCGCCGCCGGCCCGCGTGCCCCACACCCGGCCCCAGGAGTTCTTCACCAGCCAGGCGCCGCGGCGGTCGTCCCAGCCGATCAGCGTGACGGCATGGTTCACCGCCAGCGGCGTGCGCATCAGGGCGTCTGGCCGGGTGGCCTTGCCGGCCTCGAAGGTGGCGTGCAGCCGCCCGGCACTGTCCAGCGCGAAGTAGGCGTCTTGGACTTTCCCGTTCTCGTCGCCCGCGGGCTCGACAAACACCTCGCCCACCATCAGGCCGTACTTGAAGACGTCACTGCTGCCACTGCCAAAGTCCGGGCCGTAGGCCTGAAAGAGATTGCCGGCGTACAGCGCCACAGCCAGCGGGCCGTGCTCGACGAGGGCACGCTTGAGCTGGTCGACACTGGGCAGGGGGTTGCGCTGATCGACATAGCCCCACGCCGCGGCATGGAACACGTGCACGCCCACGCTGTCTCGCCGCTGGCAATTGGGCGCCTTGACCGCCATATAGCCGGGGTAGTCACTGGCTGCGACGAAGCCATCGAGCAGCGCCCGTTCAAACACGATGCCGGAGTTGCCGCCGTTGCACGAGGCGACGGTGCAGTCCAGCAGCTCCTGTTCGGAGATGTCGAGGCTCGAGGATTTGCCGTTGCGCATGCGGTGGCTGGCCTCGAGTGCCGCAGCAGCGGCGAATGCCCAGCAACTGCCGCAGTTGCCTTGGCCCGCCGCATCCACCGGGGTCACGATGCCGGCGGCGCGCCAATCGAAACTCGCGGCCGTGGGTGATCGATCGAGGCGCGGCAGGTCGCGGGCCACGCCATGAACGAGCGGCGCCTGCGGGCCCAGGCGCGCCATTTCGCCGCGCTCGCGCTCCAGCGCCTGCTGGGCCTGCGTGTTGACCGCCGATGCCCTGGATTGCCAATGCCCGACCAGGGATTGCAGGTTGGCCAGCGGAATGGCCATCGCGCTGCCATCGTGGATCGCGTAGTCGAGTTGGCGCTTGGCGTGCTCGGCGCGGGCGCGTTCAAACGCCGACGTCGGCGACGCGGCACCGGGCAATCGGCTGGCCGCACGGTCGGTCAGGGGCGAAGCGCTTTGCCAAGGCGAGGCCGGCGCTGCAGCGTTGTTGGCCGGCAGGGTGGGGGCACCCACGTTGCCCCAGCCGATCGGCGGACGAGGTGCGGCGCTCGGCGCCTGGTTCTGAGCGATCGCCGGGTGGGCCATCAGGGCCAGCAGCATGCCCAGGTGGCAGGAGATGCCTTTCAAAGCAAATGAAGGGGTCAGTTTCATGGTCGTGTCAGTGAGAGGTTGAGCGTTGAAGCCATCACGGCCGGTAGAAAGAAGAGGGTCAAGGCCGGCTCACCACCGCGCGGCCCGCGGCTTCCAGGCGATCGGCCAGGCCCTGCGTCGAGCCGATGCCCGCGACACCCAGGGTGTAGACCACCGCCGCGTGGCGAACGACGAGCAGCGCGGTGTCGGCCCCCGCCACGTCATCGAGCTGCAGCCAGGCCTCATCGCCCAGGCCGGCAGGGGCTCGGCCCTTTCCGGGCACCCTTTCACCCGCCTTTTCGCCGAGCGCGGCGTTGACGTCTCGGCTCAGCTTGCTTTGCATGCCGGAGGTGGCCGCGAAAAGCTTGGCGGCGCTGGCCTCGTCGCCATAGGCGTTCACACTCAGGTTGAGGATCGGGAAGGGCGTGTCGGGTTGGCCGCTGTCCCAATGGCAGGCCTCAGCGTTTTCCGGGTGCGACTTCACAGCCGGTAGCGACAGCACTTGCGCCGCCTGCGCGTCGCTGAGGCGCGCGCAGGCATTGGTGGCGTGGCTGGCGGCGGCGGGTATCTCGCCACCAGGGCCGACGGCGGCGGGAGGGTTTCGGTCTTGGCAGCCGGCGAGCAGCACACCGGTGATCGAAAGCATGGCGAGGATGTGGTTCATCGGCGTACGGGTGCAGAGGGACATCGTGGAAGGGAGAGTGGCCGGGCGATTGGGGGGGCAGGCGCGCGGCCCCTCACGGCAGCACGGTGCCCGCCGGGCAGCTGAGCACCGTCTTGCGGCTCGAATAGGTGCTCATGCAGCTCCAGTCGAAATCGAGCGCACGGCCGGTCTTGACGCAGTAGTCGGCGCGCCAATCCACCACGGCGGTGCGCGCATCGGGATGGGTGGCCTTGAAGGTGGAGGGCGGGCCGTGATCGCCGCTGCTCCAGAACGTCTTCTCCACGGTGCAGCCCGAAGGGGCCCGCAGCCGATAGACATCGCGCCCCTGGAACGCGGACACCGCCTGGTCCAGGTCGACCCGCTGGTGCAGCGCGCCGAGTGCCGATGCCGGCAACGAAGAGAGCCACAGCCTGCCACCGAACAAGCCCATCGCATCGCCGGGGCCGAAGTGCTCGATGCGCCGGCTGCCTTGGCACAGGCCATCGGCAGGCGCACTGAGATCGCACTGCTCGACATCCCAGACCTTGGCCGAATCGACTTCGATGCTTTGCATCGCCGGGGCGGGCGGCGGCGGCGCTTCCCATGTGCCCGGCATTTCGTTGGACAGCGTGCCGTGGGCGTCCAGCAGTTGCACCACCACCGGGTGGCTGGCCACGCCCGTGGCCGCGGGGATCTCCGCGTAGACCACGTCGTGCCGCCAGACCGGTGTGGTCAACATCAACTGGCCGCCCGGGAAGTTGCCGATCAGGCGAACGCGGCCCGGCGCGGCGCCGAAACACTGGCCGTTGAGCACCACCGCGCCGCCGGGGCCGATGTGGCTTTGCCTCAGGTTCGCCACGCGGGGGCCGGTCAGCGCCGATCTGTCGGCGCCCCGCACGGCGTAGTCGACTCCATTGCAGCGTTGAATCACCGTCGGCCCGCGGCTCTCGCGCAGCAGATCCTTCGCCACCGACCCGGAGTTCTCGATGCTGCGCCGCAGGGTCGCGTTCGCGTCGTTGGAGGCGAGGGGGAGGGCGAGGGCAGGGATGGGTTGGGGCTGGCTGCGCGCGAGCCCGGCCCAGACGGCCTGGGCGGGCCCGGCACTGCCGCTGCGAAGCACCTGCGTCGTGACGCCTTCCGGCGCGGTCTTCAACGGGGTGGCGCGGTCTTCAAGACGCACGGCGTCCGCCGCGCCCGGCCCGGTCAAGCCTTGCGGCGCGCTGAGCCCTCGTGGGGTGCCGAAGTCACCTGCCCGAGGGGTGCCCTGCCGAGGTGCCGTGATCGCCGGTGGTGACAGATCAGCCGCGGCACTGCGCGCGGCGGCACGGTTGGCCAACGGGCTACCGGGCTTGCTGCCCAGGCCCGCCGGCCAGATGCCCATGATCTTCAACTCGTACATGCGCCAGCGCCCGGCGCCCGGAGCGGCCCACGGCACCTCGATCACATGATCCGAGGTGCTGCTCCACCGGCGCTCGCCAGCGAGCGGGCGCACGAACAGCTCGCGAAGGCCTTGCTCCTCGGGCCGGCCTTCCACCGCATTGCCGGTCCATGGGCGAACGTCGACCTCATCGGCATCCTGCGACACCCAGGCCGCCGTCCAGGCCGGCAGGGTGACGCCGAAACGATCGACGCCGTCTGCCCGGTGGTCCGGGGGCTGGGGCCACTCACCATCCTGAAAGTGGATGGCGCGAAGCTGGACGCCGACATGGCGGCTGAGACGGGCGAGAAAGGCGCCGCCGCGGTCTTGCAGACGCGCGCCCTTGAAGACGGGCTGTTCCTGCACGTCGCAACGCGACGCCGCCGTGGCGTGTGGCTCGGCACAGGCGAGCACCTTGAACTCGGCGGCCAACGGCCCCCATTCCCACAGGGGGTAGAAGCTCACACCGAGCGCCGGGCTGGTGCGCCCGTCCGCCCGCACGACCACCAGCGCAGCCGGGCCGGGGGCCACGCCGCGCACGTCATTCGGCACGAGCAACTCGATGCGCCCATCGCTCCACTGCTGCACCGTCGGCACGATCACCGGCGCCTGCGCCGCGGCCGCCACGGCACTTTGGCCCGGCGCCCTCGCTGGCGTTTGCAGCACCACCTTGACCTGCCCCGGCGCAGCACCGAAGCAGCGCCCCGTGACGATCAGGCGTTGGCCGGGGGCCACCACGTCGGTCTTGCCCTCGGGCAGCATCGGTGGCGAGACGTCGAACATGCGGCGATACATGTCGGCCAGATCCTCACCACCCAGCGCCTTTGCGATCTGTGGCGACGCGGCTTGCGAATTCGCACAGGTGTCAGTCGCCTGCGCGTTCTGGGCCAGGGCACGGTCCACGGGTGCCCGCGCCTGCCCGCCGGGCCGCTGCACGCTGCCCGGGGCCTGAAGCGCGGCGCCCAGAGGGGAGCGGTTGCCCTCCATGGGCCGCACCGCCGTGCTCGGCAAGGCGCCCGGCGCGGCCACGGAGGCGCCCCACGCGATGGGGCCCGAGGCCCGGGGCGCTGGTGGCAGCACCTGTGCCCCCAGTGGCGGGAGGCACAACAGTGTCAAGACAACGGCGCCAGTGCGCCGGGGCGGTGTTCGTGGAGACAAGGTCATGAGGACGGCCTTTGGATGACTGCTGCCCACGCCAACGCAAGCGCCCCACGAATCCGGACATCAGCTCCCCGCAGCGCCGCTGTGTGATGAGCGGCTTGATGTGCTGCTTGAGGCGCGGCGTGCCAAGCGGGCCTCGACCACGCCAGCGGTCCAGGCACCGGCCGCACCCGCCAGTGCCAGCGCCCCCATGACAGCCGGCCCGGCGTGGCTGAAGCGCAGCAACCCGCACCACAGGCCCGCGCCGCCCAGCAAACCCAGGCCCGCGCCGGCCGCACCGAGCCCCACCAGACGCCCGCGTCCCCAGCGCCGGCTGCGGCGAAGCAAGGGCACGCCCAACAGCCAGCCCAGTGGCAGGCCCCACAGCAAGCTGAACAGCGCCAGCACCGCGTGGGCCCCGATCGCGTCCTGCCAGGGCGCCACCCAGTCCGGCCTGCTCAGCAGCCAGGCCCAGGACAGGATCTGTACACACAGAACAGAGGTCAGAACACCTGCGGCGCAAGCCAGCCGGGACGTGTCGCGAGGAAAAGCCTTCATGGTCCAAGCGCCAACGAAATCGGCGCGTCCAGGCGGACATGGCCCACGCATTCAGCGGATGGGCGACTGCGATGTCCGCTTTGGCGACGAGGCTGCGTTGGTGCGGTCGTACCCCTGACAACACGGAAGGACGCTTTGTGAAGAACACGCTCTCCAATCACCGCGCCGGGCGAGCGCCGCTGGCCGTGGCCCCGGCCCCGGCCATCGTTCCGGTCATCCCGCTGGCCATCGTGCTGGCGTTGGGCCTGACGTCCCCGGCGCAGGCGCTGGAAACGGCCTGCGCCAAGGGCATCACCCAGGCCAACATGAAACTGCTGGACGCGCCTGCCTTTCACCAGAGCAAGCGCTTCGCCAACACGAGCCTCGAGATCATCAAGGTCGACGGCAAGCTGTTTCAGCGAATGGGCAACGAACCCTGGGCCGCGTCGCCGTTGTCCCTTCAAGACCTGCGCCAGGGTGCGCTGACACACCAGCGCCTGATGCAGAGCTGTGAGCGCGACGGCGCCGACGCCGTCGACGGCGTTGCTGCCGAGGTCTATCGCCTCACGGTCAAGGGCCCGGGCGGAGCTGCGGTGGCGCTGAAGGTGTGGATCGGCGCTGCGGATGGGCTGCCCTACCGGGAGGAAGGCGCCGATCTGAAGAGCAGCACGTCGTACCGACACGTCAAGGCGCCGCTATGAAGCTGGCAGCTGTGCCTTCCATCTCGCGGGCCGCCGTGGCGGTGGCCATGCTGCTGTCGACCGGCATCGCCCCGGCGCAATCCACCGGGCATTCGCTGAGTGCGCGCAGCGCCGCGCCGGTGTCCCCAGCGGGCGAGCTGGGCGTGGCGGGGGCGTGGGAGCGGCTACCTGGCTGCGCGCGAAACATCGCCGCCGGTACGGCCGACCAGGTCATCGTGACCGGGTGCGAGCCTCGAGCCAGCGCCGTGCGAGATCTGTTCAGGTACGAGGCAGCCGGGTCATCCCCGGGGCGGTTCGTCCCGATGGGCGGCCAGGCCAGCGCCGTGGCCATCGGCGGGCCCGATTCGCAAGGCGTGTGGGCCATCGGGCCGCAGGGCCAGGTCTTCGCCAGCACCGGCGGCGTGTTCGACAAACCCACAGCGGCCGGTACTGTCTCGTGGGTGCGGGTCGATTTCTCGGCGACATCGATCGCCGCCGGGCCGGACAGCGTGTGGATCGTGACGACGCGACCCCACGTGAGCCCCTACGGGAATGTGGCGGCCTACGGACGCTTGCAGTGCGACGTGGTGGGGCGAGGCGCCACGCCCTGCCGCGTGACCGGATGGAGCGAGCTGCCGATCGCCGCCGCACAGGTGGCCTTGGGAGACGAACCGTGGATCGTCGACACGCAGGGCACGATCCAGCGGCTCAGCGCCGGCCGTTGGCAGACGGTGCCCGGCTGCGCGCGCGCCATCGCGGCGCGGGGCGCCCATGTGTGGATCCTGAGCTGCGGCGCCAGCACCCAGCCCGGTGGCCAGGAAGTGCTGCAGTGGACCCGCCAAGGCTGGGCACCGACCGGCGGCTATGGGCAGGCCCTGGCGGTCGACAGCCGCGGCGACCCCTGGGTGGTCGACGCGCAAGGCGGCATCTGGCACCAGCGCCGCCAACGCCATCCCCAGCCGTTTTCCACGGTGCTGAGCGATCAGCACCGTTCATCGAAAGAAAGACCATGATGAATGCACGACCCGCTTCGGTGTCCCATCGCCATGCCTCACGTCGCTGCGCGCTGATGGTCGCGGCGGCTCTGGCGCTTCCCGCGCTGTGGGGCTGCGCCACGAATCGCGCGCAGGAAGACCGATCTGCCACCTCACAGGCCCTGCGCAAACTGCCGCGCAAGACGCAAGAGCAGCGGGTGGCCGTGGCCGTCTACGAGGTCAGCAGCGGCCTGCCCGAGCTCCCCGCGCGGGGAGCGACGGAGATGTTCAAGACTGCGTTGCTCAAGTCGGGCCAGTTCCGGGTGGTCGAGCGAGCGAAGCTCTCCCGCGGCGTGGTTGCCGAGAAGCAATTGAACGCGGCCGGCCAAACCACCGGAACGTCCGCGCAGCAGCCGCTGCGGGGGGCCGAATACATCTTCCAGGCCGAGATCACCGAGGTGAACGCGGGTGCCGACAACTCGTCGACAGGCATCAACATCGCCGGTCTGCAGCTCGGGCGAGGCAACAGCTCCGACACGATCGGGCTGGACATCTCGATCGTCGACGCGAACACCGGCGAGGTGGTGGACGCGGTCAACGTGCGCCGGGCGCTGGGCGGCTCGAGCGCCAGCGTGTCTGGTGTGGGCACGCTGGTGAGCCGGGTGATGATCGAACGCGGCAAAACACCCAGCGCCTACACACCCGAGATCGAACACAACAGCGCGCGCAAGGACAGCCTGGATGTCGGGTTGCGCGAATGCCTGGAGGAGGGCGTTCGTCTGCTGGCCTTGCGTTTTGACGCCGCGACCGTTCGCTGAACCTTACTCGGTGAGACCTCGGCGGCGGCGCGATAGCGAAAGTACCGGTCGGTCGGCGGTGGTGCGGCAGGGCGCTGGCGCCGGAGGCCGCTGCGTTGGCTGTAGTCGGTGGTCTGCGTTGAGGCGTCGGCTTGCTGCTGCAAGGTACGGGCGCACGCCAGATCGACGGCCGTGACGCCGGCCACCGCCGCTCGCCGGGGGACAAGCAAGGCTAACGTGCGACAGGCGTAGCCACCCAATTGCGCTTCAAACCCTTGTAGTAGCCAAAACCGGAAAGTACACCGAGGTTGTTCATCGCGGTGACCAATAGCCCTGTCCAGTCCGCCCCAGAAGCGTCGAGAAGGCTCTCCAATGGATAGCACTGGTTGTCTTGAACCAGACCCGTGTGCGCATATTCTCGAGAACCACCGTAGGTCACGGCGATCAGCCCATCATTGGTGATCTCTACCGGCTCGACGGCATGTCGGCCGCATGCCGGCAAGGAGCGCATGGCGCCACCGTCGAAAACAACTCCAGCGAATTGGCCGCCCGTGGGGGCCACCTTGGCGAGGATTTGGCCCGCGTCGTTCAGGGAGATGGCGTACGAGTCCCCGCCACCTGGCGGCAAGAAGACCTGGGCGCTGCCATCTGCCTTCCAAAGAACTACGTTTCGCTTGCCGTCAGGCTGCACAGCGGAACCTATCACATCGCCTTGGCTGTTGATGTCATTCACGTACGGATAGGCCCCCTCGAGAAAGGTTCGGGAACCACCCCGCCAAAGGACTCCCGTCTCCTTGTCCTGCCCGTTGAACCGACAGTCCACAACGAAAGCCGCTTGGCCAGCCTGATTCAAGCCGCCTACGCTGGCACTTCCCGATCCAGGGTCGCACCCTGCCAGATCTCGAAGATCATGAGGAACACCGTCGCTTGTCCAGAGTGCGGCCTGGACCCCGCTGAAGGGCACTTGGTAGCTATTGGAGATGACTTCGCCGGCGTCGTTGGCCTGGCCGATGCCGCAGTAGACACCAGTCTCCTGCAGCGGCTCGGCCTTGCCCCCGCTCAGCTTCAGGTAGTTGACTCTCTTGTCAGACTTCAGCTTCTTGCCACACCCCAGGATGTGGCCTTGGTCGGTGATGCTCACGATGACCTGCGATTGAATTCCGCCACTCTTCCCGACGGGCTCAATGCGATACGAGGGTGGAGCGGACATCGCGCCAGTAGACCCGGCCAAGATGGCTACGGCGGCGACGCTCGATCTGAGCTTGAGGGTGGGCACGCGACGTTTCTGCATTTCGGCCGCCAAGGATTTGAAGTGACATTGCATGGTTCTGGGGGTCTTTCTATTGCGCCGAAGAAGCTGTGTGGCGCTGTGATTCATCTTACGCGGCGTTCTTCGCAGGCCCACTGAGCTCGCGCCCAAGCGCCAAGCGCCAAGCGCCAAGCGCCGGCGAGGGCGGCCGCCGCATGGCGGGCGCTGCCCAGCCAGAGCGACTGGGTCTGCACCATCAGGTTGAGGCTGCTTCGCATCATGTCGGCGGTGATTTCGGTGTAGGTGTCCCCCAGGCCGCGCACCGTTTCATTCATCGCATGGGTGGCCCCTTCATCGGGCGCCCAGGCCTCGCCGGTCTGCATCGCGGTGCTCGCTCCTCGGGTCATTTGAGTGAGCACCTCGGGCGACCAGGCCAGACGAGCCCAAACCGCGGCATTGTTCTGGGCCAGATGAAAGAGGGGTTGGAACGGGCGCCGATGCAGCAGGGCATCAGCGCGAGGGGCCGTGTCAGCAACCCACGGCGGTCAGGTAGGCCGAGGGCGGATTCTTGCCAGGCTTGGCCATCGACGACAGCACCAGGGCCTCGTTGCCGCTGTTACTGCCGCCGATGTAAAAGAGGAAATCCGGCTTGCCGTCATGGTCGAAGTCGCCCAGGGCACCGATGCTCACCTCCCAGCCGTATCCGCCCAGATCGTATTCATAGCGCTGCCCGTCGATTTCGAGAGTGAATTGCACCCCCGAGCCATACGGGCGGCCATCGGCCGTGCGAAAACCGTTCTGCACGGTGAAGGCGTAGGGCTGGCCGTTCAGCGCCATCTGGAAGCGGTAACCCAATTCAGGCTGGAGCGTGGGCGTGCCGTTCTTGAAGCGGTGCAGGGGCACGCTGCCCGCCTGCCAAGCCACCCCCGGCGTCCGCACGAACAGATCGGCGGCCTCTTCAGCGGAGACCTCTTTCAGCTCCGAGGGGCCGGGCTGCTCGGCAGCCCGCGTCACCTGTTGGACGATCGGCGCCAGGCGTTGCCGGGCTTCGTTCTCCGCCAGCGGGCGCACCGTCAGCGTTCCGGCGGCATGGTCGATCATCAGCACCACCCAGTCGGTCATGGGCCACTGCCGCGCGGGCTTGTTCTCGAAGGGCGCCGGAATGAGATAGGTGCCGACGTCACCGCCCCATTCGCCTTGGCGCACCATCGCGCCCGGAGGCGACAGCGGTTCAGCCGCCTGGGCGGCCAGTGATGCAGCGGCGAGCGCCAGGGCAAGGGCGGTGGGCCGGGCGTAGAGGCCCAGCGGGCCGGCGGGTGCGTTCATTCGGGGGGCGGTGCAGGTCGATGTCGTCATGGCTGCGCATGATGCCCGCCCGCGCGTGAAGGTGGCGTGAGAGTTTCTTCACGTGCCCCACCGTACTCTTCACAGCCGTGAAGGAGGCTCTCGAGCCGGTGCCGCACGGAGGGAGGCCGACCACGCGGACAAGCTCGCATGGGCACCGGGGGCCCGCTCAGGCATGCTCGCGGCAACCCAACTCTGTCTGGCCGCGTGTCGATGCCGCCTTCCTCGAATGCACCCCGTGACCCTTGGCTGGGCGGCTTCACATTGGGCGACTGGCGTGTCGATGTGGGCGGTAATCGCCTGCAGCGTGAGGGCGAGGTGCGGGCCTTGCGCCACAAGGCGATGGAGTTGCTGGTGCTGCTGGCCCGCCATGCGGGCCAGACGGTCAGCCGGGACGACATCGTGCAGGCCGTGTGGGCGGGCAACCATTTCGTGGCGCCCAAGGCGATCAACACGGCGGTATGGACGATCCGCCAGGCCTTGGGGGACGACCCTGACGCGCCGCAGTACGTGGAGACGATCGCCAAGAAGGGCTATCGCCTGATCGCGCCGGTCAGCCTGCTGGCCGAGCCGGTCGAGTCACCACCGATCGACGCCAGGTCGAGTGCCACGGCCGACGCGCCATCGAGCCGCCTTGACGAGGAGGTAAAAGCCGCCGAGCTGCCTGCCGAGCCGGGCAGAGCCGTTGCCAAGCTTCCCGCGAGTCGTCGTGCTGCGGTCTGGGGCGCTGCCCTGTTCTTGCTGCTGGCCGGCGGGGCGGTCTGGGTCAGCATCTCATGGCGGGACGACGCGCCGATGAGCGGCGCCGTGACGCCAGCTGAAAAGGGGCCCATGGTCGCTGCGCCCACGCCGGTGCCTTTGACGATGGACCCGGGGGTGGAATACCTGGGCGCCTTGTCGCCTGATGGGCGTCAGCTCGCTTTTGCTTGGTGGCGTGGCCGGGGTGTGGGCGAGTTGCACCTGCGTCGGTTGGATCAGCCGGGAGCCAGCCCGCAAGCCGTGTCGCCGGGTCATGGCGATGTCAGCAGCGTGGACTGGGCGCCCGATGGGCATCGCCTGGCGTTCACGGCGCTGCAGGCCGATGGCGGTTGCCGTCTGTGGCTTCAGGGGATGTCGGTCGAGGCGGGTGGCGACCCACCCGCCCGTGAACTGGCGCGCTGCGCACCGCTGATGACACCGGCGCTGGCGTGGTCGCCGGATGGTCGCGCCATCGTCTTCAGTGCCGAGCGTGACGGCGCGGGCGGGCTCTTCAGCATCGCGCCGGACGGCACAGGCTTGCAGCGACTGACCACCGCCCCGCCCGCGGCGATGGCCGACCACCAGCCCAGCTGGTCGCCAGACGGCCGTCGCCTCGCCTTCATGCGGCAGGACCCGGCCGACGGAACGCGCGACATCTATGAATGGCAGCCCGGCAGCGAGCCGGTCAGGCTCACCCGCCTGAAACTGCAATTCGCCCACGGCCTGACGCACAGCGCAGACGGCCGCGACTTGATCTTTTCGACCACGCTGCAGGACACCCGAGTGCTTCAGCGTTGGGACCGCGCGACCGGCCAGGTGGTGCCGCTCGGCCTCGAGGGCAGTGCGCCTTCACGGGCGCGCGACGGCAGCCTGGTCTACGCGCTGATCCGCACCCACGTGAGCATCGCGCGCATGGCATGGGGTGGCGCGCCGGTGCGCATCGGGCAGGCGGTGGTTTCCGATCGTTGGCCCAGGCCTGATTCGGTCGGCAGGCGCATTGCGTTCGTGTCGCGCCGCACCGGGGCGCAGGAACTGTGGCTGGCCTCGGCCGATGGGGCCGGGGCGCACGCCATCACCTCGTTGTCTGGTCTGGTGGAGGCCCCCGCCTGGTCGGCGGCGGACGATCGGCTGGCCTTCATCGGCCCGTGCGGGCCCGGTCGTCGGGTGGGGCTGTGCGTCATCCGCGCTGATGGCAGCGGCCTGCAGCCCCTGGCGGCGGATGCGGCGGCCTACGGCGAGCCAGCCTGGCACCCGCGATCGGCTGACGTGTGGGTGGCGAGCGATCGGGGCGGCCCCTGGCGGCTGTGGCGCTTTCCGGTGGATGGCGGAGCACCGCAGATGCTGGAGACCGACCAGCCACCCGGCCGATCAGTGCAATGGCTGGCCGATGGCAGCGGCTTTGTCTACCAGCCGCGGGGCGACAGGCGCCTGCGCTGGCGGGCCATGAGCGGGCCCGGGGCGGGCCGAGAACAACCCGTTGACGTGGCCGGTCCGGGCGAGGAGTTGGTTGACTGGCGGCTCGCCGGCTCGTCGATCACGGCGCTCGTGCGCAGCGACCGGGACATCTGGCGGCGTGTCGATCTGCGCACGGGGCAGCGCCAGATGCTGGCCAGCCAGGCCTTGGGGGGCCTGCCCGAGCGCGCGCGGTTCGAGCTGGACGGGCCGGATTCGGTGTGGGTGGAGGTGGCCAACAGCCATGTGGCCGACCTGATGCGGTGGCGCTGACGCGCCGATGTCGGCTCCCAGCGCGGTGGAAGAGTCTGCCGCAAGTGGTTGTCGCTGCTCATGAAATAACTTTTTGACATGGCGTGGATGGGAATCGGATAGGCGCCGTCTTGCCGTCGCTCGCTGCCGCCGGTCTCATGGCAGGGCCCGCCTGCTGGAACGGCCCCGTCTCGGTGGCCGGGCATGGCGGATGACGGACCCGCTTCATGACCGACCGCCGCCACATGCTCCTCACGCTCTCCGCCGCCCTGATGGCCGCCTGCGGCGGTGGCGGTGGTGACGCGGCGGCTTCACCGCCGCCCCCACCCCCTCCGCCACCGCCGCCGCCGGAGGGCTGGAGCCGCCTGGACGACATGCCCACCGCGTTGGCGAAATTCGGCGCCGCTGCGGTAGGCACCACATTGGTCACGGCGGGCGGGTACGACACCCTGCGCACCTCGCTGCTGCTCGACACCGCCACCGGCCGATGGCGCACCGGCGCGCCGCTGCCGCGGGGCACGGACAACGTCTCGGTGCAGGCGCTGGCGGGCCGGGTGCATGCGGTGGGTGGCGAGGCGCAGACGGCACACAGCGCCTGGGACGCGGCCAGCGGCACCTGGTCGCCGCGCCGGCCCGCGCCCTCGGTCCGTTTTGCCTCGGCCAGTGTCGTACTGGATGGGCGCCTGCACCTGATCGGCGGGTGGAACTACAGCAACAGCGCCAGTGCCTCGCTGGCCAGCCACGACATCTACGACCCGGAAACCGACAGCTGGACCAGCGCAGCGCCGATCGCCACGGCGCGCAACGCCGCCGCAGCGGCGGTGCTGGATGGCCGCATCGTGGTGGTGGGAGGTCGGGCACCGGGCATCCGCGCGAACGACCAGACCAGCCTGGCCAGTTGCGAGGTGTATGACCCGGCGGCCGATCGTTGGAGCGCCGGGCCGGCCTTGCCTCAGCCCCGCGCCAGCCTGGCCGCGGTGAGCTTGTCGGGACGGTTGTATGCGTTCGGGGGCGAGAGCACCCCCGGTGGCGTTCGCGCCTCGGTCACCCGGCTCTCTGCAGTGGATGGCACCTGGACGGTGCTGCCTGACATGCCCCTGGCCGTGCATGGCCTGGCTGCGGTGGCCGTGGGTGGCGCCATCATCGTGCTGGGTGGATTCACCGGCGCTTCAGATGCGGTGGGCACCCAGTCCGCCCAGTGTTGGCGTTACGAGCCGCCGGCTGGTGGCCTGTAACGTTCAAATGGGAGTAGAGGACGGTGCGAGACGGTATGCAATGCAAGGCGCGAAGCACAGCGATGCCTCGTGGCATCGCGAGCATTCGCAACGCCGCAGTGTGTGCCGTATCGCGACGGCAGCCGCTTCCGATTTAGGCGTTACAGGCCACTCGTCAATATGGCGGCCCGCCCGCCGTCAGCCCGCACCCCACAGGCGGGCCACTGCGGCCTGGTACAGCGGAATGCCCACCAGCAGGTTGAAGGGGAAGGTGATGCCGAGCGACAGGCCCACGTAGAGCGCAGGCCGCGCCTCGGGCACGGCATGCCGCAGCACCGCGGGCACCGCGATGTACGACGCACTGGCCGCCAGCACGGCCAGCAGTACCGCATCCGGCGCCGCCAGATCCAGCGCCCAGGCCAGGCCAATGCCCAGGGCCGCGTGCAGCAGTGGCGCACCCACCGCGTAGAGGAACATCGCGCGCGGCATGGTGCGCAAGCCCGGCAGCTGGCGTGCGGTGAGCAGGCCCATGTCGAGCAGGAAGAACGCCAGCAAGCCCTTGAACAGGTCGCCGGTGAACGGTTTCATGGCGGCGGCGCCGGCATCACCCGTGAGCAGGCCGACGACCAGGGCGCCCAGCAGCAAGACCGTGCCGCCGTCCGTCAAGGCCTCGCGCAGGTGATGGGCGATGCCTGAGCCGCGCAAGCCGGTGGAGCCGGGCCAACTGAGCACCATGGCGCCGCCGCCGGTGGTGCCCGTCGTCGCGCCCGCGGCGGACGCCGCCCTCAGCGAGCTGGCCATCAGGATGCCGATGATCAGCGCGGGCGATTCCATCAGGGCCATCGCGGCCGCCATGTGGCCGCCCGCGGGGGTGCCTTGCGATTCCAGGATGTGGCTGGCGGTCACGAAGGTGACGGCGCTCACGCTGCCGTAGGTGGCGGCCACGCCCACCGCGTCCATCGGCGGCAGCACGCGGCGCAGCCACTGCCAGTCGAGCAGGGGAATGATCACCGCCAGCGCGGCGGCGGCGCCGAGAGACGCCAGCACCGCCGGCGTGAAGCCGGACTGCGCCAGCGCGAATCCGCCTTTCAGGCCCAGGGCCATCAGCAGGTACAGCGAGAGGAAGCGCGACAGCGCAGGTGGGATTTCGAGATTGGATTTCACGACGCCCGCGAGCAGGCCGAGCACGAAAAACAGAAGGGCAGGGTCGAGCAGGGGATTCATGGGCCGGCATCGTAGGTGTGACGGTGAATCAAGGAAAATCAATAGTTCTTATCCTGTCCATCGAGAACACCGATGCATGCCACCTTTCGGCAACTCCGCTTGATGGTGGCGCTCGCTGAAACCGGCTCCGTCACCGGTGCGGCGCGTGCCTGCCACGTCACCCAGCCCACCGTGTCCATGCAGCTGAAGGAACTGGCGGATTCGATCGGCCTGCCGCTGTATGAACAGGTGGGCAAGCGCATCTTCCTCACCGAGGTGGGGCGCATGGTGGTCGAGTCGAGCCGGGCGATGTTCTCGGAGTGGGAGGCCCTTGAACAGCGCATCGCCGAGCACCAGGGCCTGAGCCACGGGCGGCTGCGTCTGTGCGTGGCGAGCACGGCGAAGTACTTCATCCCCCGCATGCTCGGCCGCTTCTGCGAGGTGCACCCGCGGCTGGATATCTCGCTGCAGGTGCTCAACCGTGACGGGGTGGTGGCGCGCATGCGGGCCAACGAGGACGACCTCTACATCCTCTCGATGCCACCTCAAGACCTGCCCCACGATGGCCAGCACTTTCTCGCCAACCCGCTGGTGGTCATCTCATCGTTGAACCATCCGCTGGCGCAGCGGACCCGGGTGTCATCGAGTGCGCTGCAGCGAGAGGCCTTCATCCTGCGCGAGCTGGGCTCGGGCACCCGCATGGCCACCGATGAGCACTTTGCCCGGCTGGGGCTGAAGCCTCGTATCCGCCTGGAGCTGGGCAGCAACGAGGCGATCAAGCAGTCCGTGGCGGGTGGGCTGGGCCTGGGCTTGGTGTCGCGCCACGCGATGGCGGAGAACCCCGCTCAGGAAGGTCTGGCCGTGCTGCGGGTGCAGCACTTTCCGGTGCCCTCGTCATGGTCGGTCCTGTGGCTCAAGGGGCGTCGGTTGTCGCCGATCGCCCAGGCCTTCATGCGCCACTTGCAAGAGCTGGCGCCGACCTGGGACGTTCACTCCTGATCAGACCTTGAAGTAGCTCACCGCCGCGGCCAACTCTTCGGATTGCATGCGGAGGCTGTCCGCCGCCGCGGCCGATTGCTCGGCCAGCGCCGCGTTCTGCTGGGTACTTTGGTCCAACTCGGTGACCGAGGTGGACACCGCCGCAATGCCCGCCGATTGCTCCTGGGCTGCGTGACCGATCTCGTGGATCAGATCGACCACGCGGCGCACTTCGTGGACGATGTTGCCCACCGATTGGGTGGCTTCGCCGACCAGTGAGGTGCCGGCATCCACGCGCTCGACACTGGTCGAGATGAGCGACTTGATCTCCTTGGCGGCTTCGGCCGAGCGCTGCGCCAGCGATCGAACCTCGCTGGCGACCACCGCAAAGCCGCGCCCCTGTTCACCGGCGCGAGCCGCCTCGACGGCCGCATTGAGCGCGAGGATGTTCGTCTGGAATGCGATGCCGTCGATCACACCGATGATGTCGCTGATCTTGGCCGAGCTACGGTGGATCTCGTTCATCGTGTCGGTCACGCGCTGCATCACCTCGCTGCCATTCGCCGCTGCCGTGCTGACGGCCGAGGCGAGGGTCGATGCCGTCATCGCGCTTTGGGCGTTGTGATCGACCGACCGGTTCATCTGCAGCATTGCTGACGCGGTCTTTTGCAGGTTGCTCGCCTGGTGCTCGGTGCGCTGCGAGAGGTCCGCGTTGCCACTGGCGATCTGGTTCGAGCCGGTGGCGATCGAATCACTGGCTTGCCGCACCTTCTCCACCACATTGCGCATCTGCTCTTGCATCACGGTCATCGCACCCAAGAGGCTGCCCGCTTGCACTTGATGTTCGTCGCCCAAGGCGGTCAGATTTCCGTGAGCCATAGAGCCCAGATATTGCGTGAGCCGCTCCGGCTCGGTGCCCAGTGTGCGATTCACGTTGCGCCACAGCAGGTAGCCCAACGCGGCCGAGAGACCGAGGGTGGCGAGGGCGGTGATCACCATGGCCATTCGTTGCCAGGCCGCCGCGACGGCGGTGTCTTCCACGTAGTCGCGGGTGCGGCGCTCGGTGAGGTCCATGTAGTCGTGGATTGCCGTGGTGAGAGCCAGCAAGGTCGGCGTGCACTCTTTTTCGATGCGAGCGATGGCTTCGTCTTTGGCGCCTGTCTTGAGTTGCTCGACGATTTGCGCGGCGACCGGGCTGTACTTGGCCTCGACCTGGGCAATGCGCTCGATGCTTTGCATCACCTCCACCGGGGCAGCGGCCTGCTTGACGGCGAGTCTCAGTTCATCCAAGGCCCGCGTGGTCTCGCGTTGCGCCTGCTCGAATGCGTCCAGGGTCTTTTGGCGGGAAGCGGCGTCAGTGAGCAGCGCCAGGTTGCGCACCGCGATGGCCCGATCGTCGGCAACTTCCCGCAGACGAGTAGCGATCTCGAGGCGGTGGTAGATGCCTTGCGTAAAGGTCTCAAGCCGATGTCCGATTGCGCCAAGGAAATAGAACGAGCTGGCGCCGAGCACCAGAACAGCGCCGTTGATGACGACCAAGATGCCGATGAGGCGCGATTTGAAAGTGGAGAACATGAGGGAAGGGCTCCTAAGGCATCTTGGTGAGAGGGCACTTTGGTGACGTTGACCGCGGTGGACGGTCAGTCCACTGATGCGGGTTGGTTGTGGACTTCTGCTTTCACGTCTCGAGCCCGAACGAATTCCGACGGTTGCAGCCATTGCACGATGCGGTCCTGCTGTTGCATCGCGTCTCGATCCCCGAGGTCGATCAATGCACGGGTGTATGCCCGCTCGAACAGCAGGTAGCTGGCCAGGGCCGCGCCGCGGCGCTCGCCTTGGCGCGCCCCGGACGCTTGAAGCAGCAGGCGTACGGGCTTTGGCAGGCTGGCGATGTGGTCGGTGGCCATGTCGTCCAGCCGCTCGCTCGGCGACACC
Organism: Ideonella lacteola; assembly: GCF_038066555.1. Taxonomy (NCBI): domain Bacteria; kingdom Pseudomonadati; phylum Pseudomonadota; class Betaproteobacteria; order Burkholderiales; family Sphaerotilaceae; genus Ideonella; species Ideonella lacteola. Next base: position 70,575 of record NZ_JBBUTG010000022.1, read on the forward strand.
ACCAGAGCATCTACGGGGCGCAGCGTCTGCTCTTGCCGAATCGAGGGTGGAAGCGACCGAAGCGTCCGGTTGATGCGCTCCATGCGTTCGATATCGGTGGCCAAGGCATCGAGAAAGATGCTCGACAGGCTGTGCCCGGCGACCTGCGCCAGGCTCGGATAGCGGGGGTCGTCGTCGGTCGGCAACTGCGGCTCGCTCATCCGGCCAGCACCGATGATGACCAGCTGCCTCGCGCCCAGATGGATGGCGGGCGACAGCGGCGCTGTTTGACGCATCGAGCCGTCTCCATACCAGGCGCCGCGGCCGTCATGATGAAGCCGAGTCGCCGGAAAGATGAAGGGAATCGCCGATGAAGCCAGCAGATGGTCATGAACGATGGTGGCTGGCAGGGCCAATCGCTGGGAACGTATCCAAGGTGCCGTGGCGGTGCGGCTTTGGTAGAAGGTCACATGGTGACCGTTGCTGTAGCTTGACGCAGTCACGCCGAAGGCCTGCAGATGTCGACGGGCGAGCATGACGGGCAAGCGATGCATGGGAATCAGCCTACGTATCAACGATGCCAGAGGCGTGTTGTCGAGCAGGGACCGAGGGCGCCATCGGCGAAGTGCCCAACCCATGGACAGCAGCGCCATCCAGCGAGCGCCGTTGCCCATCAAGCTCAGCATGTCGCAGCGATAGACCTGCTCTGCGTGGAAATTTGACCAGGTGTCGACGAGGCGCTGGATCCCTTGATCAAAGTCGTCTGCGTGGCAGGCCAATGCGGCGGCATTGATGGCGCCCGCCGATGTTCCAGTGATGATGCCGAAGGGATTTCGCTGAATTGAGCGCTCAGGCAGGTGCTTTTTTCGAAGCCTTGCGATGGCGGCCAGCACCCCCACTTGGTACGCTGCCCGCGCACCACCGCCACCCAAGACGAGACCAGTCAACGGCAGCTCGTACATGCGTTCTCCCGCCCGGTTCAGAACATTTCGATGCGGGGGCCGTGCATCACGGCCAGCTCCATCGGCCGAGCCGGCTCCAGGCTGACGACTTCGCCGCTATCGCGGCGCTGGCCGGCGGCCAGGGAATGGGCCACGCGCTGGGCGTGCATCACGTAGTCCTTGGTCCACAGCTGAAGCAGCTCTTCCAACTGAACGGGCGGCGGTGGCGCCTGGCCGTCGATCAGTTGGTAGAGTTGCGCAAAGTGCGTCGACAGGCTGCACAACGCGTTATTGATCTGTTCGAGCAATTGGCGGTTGATGTCTTGGAATTGCATGTCGCCCATGGTGTCGATGATGTCGGAGGTGATCCGCTCGACACCGGCGTCCATTTCGACGGACAGCTCGTTCAAATAGGGCACGACCTCGCCGAGCGTGCGGCTCATCGATTGAATGTGGCGAGCGATCTCGTCCAATTGGGCAGATGATCCCTCGCCCATGCTGATCTCCAATTGGCCGGCTTCGTGGTCGATGCCGCGCGCCACTTCGTCAATGCCTTCCATGACCTGCTTCGCCGTCTCCGCGGTTTGGGTCGACAAGCGCCGGACCTCGGCGGCTACGATCTTGAAACCCGCGCCTTCAGGGCCCGCGCGTGCCGATTCGATGGCAGCATTGATCGCCAGCAGGTTGGTTTGACGCGCGATGCTGCCAATCATCTCGGCCAATGGCGTGAGGCGTCGCACTTGATCAGCCGAGGCGCGCACGCGATCAAGCAGGCTCTGGCGCGTGCGTTCAAAGGCGAGCTGGTGCTGGGCCAGTTGGGATACCGCGCAGGCGTGTCGATCCGCCTGGCTGAGAGACTCTGCGGACAGTTGCTCGGAGCGGTCGACTGCCGCCACGATCTTTTGATGCAGGCCGCCTGTTTCCCGATGGACCCGCGTGAGGCGCTCTCCCATGTTCATCACGGCAGTCTCTGAGGTCTGGATGGTGGCGCAAACTTGCTGGGTCAAGACTCCGAATGCCTGCTGAAGCGATGAAATGTCCTGCGTCACCAGGGCCGCGGGAAAGGTCGCTGAGTCAGGGCTTGGCCGAGCCCAGCGTGCGGTCCAGTCGCGAAGCTTGTAGCCGGTGGCCAAGCCGGCCAGAACACCCCAGTAGGGAAGGGATGTCCACGCATCCCCGGGCGTGATCAGCTCGACCGAGACGGCTACGGCCAGAAGCAATGCGATCGCGACCAGCCCCCGGGCGTGATGAGAGATGGCTTCGGCCAGGCGGTTGGCTTTCGAGACTCTCGGCGAAGGATGCATGGTTCACTCCGTTTCAGGCGTGAGCAGCCGGCAACAGTTGACGAATCACCTTCAGCAGGTCATTGCCCCCGACGGGTTTGACCAACCATCCTGTGGCGCCGTTTCGCTTGGCTTCGTCTCGCTTGTTCTGCTGACTCTCGGTCGTAAGCGCCAAGATAGGTGTGAATCGAACGAGGCGCCTTGCCTCGCGAATCAATTCGAGGCCGTCCATACGCGGCATGTTGATGTCGGTGATGATCAGATCGGGCTTCAGGCCAGCAGCGAGCCGCTCCAGCGCGGAGGCGCCATCGGTGGCGGTCTCCACGGTAAAGCCGCTCATCTGGAGCGTGCTGCTCAGGCTCATGAGCATCGTTGCCGAGTCATCGACCAACAAAATCTTCTTGCTCATGACCCGCTCCTTGGTGAAGGTGTTGCCGACTGTTCCAATGCTTGGCAGAGCCATCGATCGGCCGGCTTGGACTTGATCCCGGGCTTCAGCGCGAGCAGCGTCTGAAGCACAGCGGCGTGCACGTTCTCGCAATGAGCCAGATCCACCTGGCGACGAGGCTTCTCACGCAGCCAGGATGCGAGCGTTTCCGCGTCGTCAGGGCCGATGTGACCCTCGAATTTGGCGACCGTCTTGAGGTAGTGAATGCCCATCACAACAGCTCTTTCGGGTTGAGAATCATCAAAACACTGCCATCGCCCATCAATGCCGATCCGGCAAAGCCCGGCAGCCCACTGAGCACGCCTTCCATCGGGCGAAGGATGATGTCGCAAGTACCGTCGAACTCGTCGACCACCAGGCCCACCGGCTCAGCCCCGGAGCGCAGAACCAACACGGCGTGCTCACCGTCCGCGTTGACGCGGGGAGGCTGCTCGAGAGAAAGCAGAGAGTTCAGAGGCCGCAGCGGAACGACGCGCCCTCGCAGTACGACCGTCTGCGCCTGTTTGAAGCAGTGGATCTGCTGCGCCGGCACGCGAACGGTTTCAACGATGAGATCCATGGGAACACCGAAGCGGCATCCCGCAGCGCGGACCATCATCACGTGGGTGACCGCCATCGACAACGGCAGCGAGAGGCGGATGCGTGTGCCTTGTCCACGAACGCTGCTCAGGCTCACCTGACCATTGACCCGCTCGACAGCGGTTCGAACGACGTCCATGCCAACGCCCCTGCCGGACAGGTCCGAAATGCTGTCCGTCGTCGAGAAGCCGGGCAGGAATATCAGTTGCACTGCCTCCGTGTCGGTGAGTGCATCGACGCGGTCGGCGGGGATCAGGCCGCGCTCCACGGCCTTTTGTCGCACGCGGGTGGTGTCGACGCCAGCCCCGTCATCGGCGATATCAATGATCACCCGATCTCCCTCATGGCTGGCGCTGACGCGCAGAGTCCCCACGGCCGGCTTGCCTGCCGCGCTGCGCTCGGCCGGCGGCTCGATGCCGTGGTCGAGACTGTTGCGCAGGATGTGGATCAGCGGGTCCGCGAGAGACTCGATGACGTTTTTGTCGGCCTCGGTGTCCTCACCTTCGACGATCAGCTGCACTTCCTTGCCCAACCGCTTCGAGGTGTCACGCACCAGCCGACTGAAACGCTGGAAGACCGTGCCGATAGGCATCATGCGTACCTGCATGATGGCGTGTTGCATGTCCTCCGCGATACGGTTGATGACCGCATACTGATTCTTGATCTCGCGGGCCAACTCTCTCTGGCCAAAGTGCGCCTCGGCTCGCTGTGCGAGGTAGGGGAGCGCATTCTTGGCGACCACCATCTCGCCGATCAAATCCATCAGGCGGTCGATCTTGTCCTGCGCCACCTTCAGCACGCGCTGCGTGGAACGGTCAACCACCGACATGTCGTCGGCCTGAATCGTCGTCGTCTTGACGGAAGTGACCTGGGCGAGACTGGTGTCAATGGCTGTCGACGACGCCGTGCCGGGCTCCACCAGATTCGCCCAGTTAGACAACGCGACCGCACCCGCCCGCGGGTCAGGTACCGGCGGGATGGGCGCATCGATGCTGGCCCCGCGTGCGGCGCGCAGTACGGGTAGAAGCCGCGTGAGAACCTGGGCAACGCTGGCGACCGTTCCGGCGGTATTCCCGCCACGACTCAGCACGGCCAATTGGTCCTGCCACAGCGCGAAGGCCCGGTCGTGAACCAGCTTCTGCGCAGCTTCTGCCGACTCGTCCTGTGCGCCAACCACATCGTGGAATCGGCACTGCTCGGGCACATAGCGGAAATGGTGTTCCAGAACAGACTTGGGCGCATCGCTCAGTATGAGGAACCCCACGCGGCAGACATAACAGTCGAACTGATCAACTTCGCCCCAATCGGCGGGCTCGCTGTGTCGCAGTTCGCGCAGCCCGGGCGTCTGCCGAACCATGGCCCACGGGTCCTCGCCTTTGAAAAAGCACTCCGGCTCCGGCGTGTAGCGAACGATGCACGCGCCGCCGTCTTGCTGCCAGTGCGGCGGCACTTCGTTCAGCCATGAGGCATCGAGATTTGCGCCAGCTTCGGCCGCCGCGCCACCAGCCGCGCCACCGGTGTGGCCAGTCGAGGTGGTGTCCGCTGCGCCCATCTCGGGCACCGAGCCGCGGGACATGAACCTCCGAAGATCACCGGCCAACTGATGCGATCGGGTGTCGCAAGAGGCAGGCAGTTGGCCATCCACGGCGATGGCGTCGATCATCTCGACGCTGAAATCCATGGCGGACAAGAGGCTGTCTGCCATCTCGCCGCTGTATGGCAGCTCGCCGGAGCGAACCCGGTCGAGCATGTCTTCGGCAGCGTGAACGACCCGCTCGAGAGCGCCGAATTCAAATAGGCCACAGTTGCCCTTGAGCGTGTGCACCGAGCGAAACAACTCGTTCAGCAGCGCCGGATCTTGCGGGAAGCGCTCGATGTCGAGCAAACGCTGTCCAATCGTCTCCAGGCACTCACGCGCCTCGACGACGAATTGCTCCAGGATGTCGGACGTGCTGTTCATCGCTTGGCCCCCGATGAAATATGTGACGCGGCGGCGCGTGTAGCAGCAGGCGCATCTGCCAGCAACAAGGCGGCGCTGAGCACGAGCTCTGCGGGCCTTGCCGGCTTGACCAGGTAGCAGTTGGCGCCGGCGTCCTGCGCGGCGCGTGCGTCGTGGAGCTGGGCTTCGGTTGAGACCATCATCACGGGGGCCTGTAGATCGGGTGCCAGTCGCCGCAGCTCTCGTACAAATCCGTAGCCGTCCAGCTTGGGCATGTTGACGTCCACCACGAAGAGATCAAATGGGCGCCCGGCGTTGGCCGCGGCGACCTTTTCGAGCGCCTCGACGCCGTTGATGGCCTCGTCCGTTTCCCAACCGGCGTCACCGAAGAGCTTGCGGTGATACAGGCGTACGGTGGCCGCATCGTCGACCACCAAGATGCGCGCAGGGCCCGTCATGGCGCCTCCCCATCCAAGGGTTTCTGGTAGACCATCGCGTCGGCAAATCGTCTGACGCGATAGAGGGAAGTGATGCGACTCATCGATTCCGAGTGCCCCAGGCAAACAAAGCCGCCTGGCCGAAGGGCGTCGAACAGCGCTTCGGCAGCCACCCGCCTCGACATGTCGTCGAAGTAGATGAGAAGGTTTCTGCAGAAGACGATGTCGATATCGCGGAACCGCCGTGTATCGGCGGGATCGCTCAGGTTTACCTGACTGAACTCGACAGCCGCGACCAACTCGCGGGAGATCGCCCATTGCCCGTCTGCCAGCTTGGTGAAATAGCGATCCAGCCACGGACGTGGCACGTTGGCGACGGATCGAGCGCTGTAGATGCCGCGCTGCGCCGCCTGCAGAACGGTGGTGTCGATGTCGGACGAGAGGATCTCGACGTCGTACGAATCGATCAGAGGCCACTGTTGGAGCAATTGCATGGCGATCGAATACGGCTCTTCGCCGGTGGACGACGGCACCGACCAGATGCGGATTCTTTCTCCGCGCGGTTTGTGCCGAATCAGCTCTCCGAGCAGGTCTCGGGTCATGCAATCGAACTGGTAGCTCTCGCGAAGGAAGTAGGTTTCATTGACTGTCATCGCGTTGACCAGTTGCTGCAGCTCTTTGCCGTCGTGTTCAAACCGCAGACTGATGAAATAGCTGCGGAAATCGTCCGCACGCGTCGCCTCTATCCTTTCGAGCAGCCGTTTGTCGACGAAGTAGCGTTTGTTGTCGTCAAAGAATATTCCTGTCTTCCGATGGAAAAACTCTCTGAACTTGTAGAAATCCGCGTCGCCGATCGTTCGACACGATCGGGATGGCGACGATGACAATGCGTGGTTCATGTCGCCTCGATTCGAGAAAGCGCCAGATCGACCGCAAACACCAGGAACGGGTCGTCTTCGAACCTGGAGCGCACCTCCAGCAGGGCAGGTCTTTCCGCCGAGCCGCCTACTTCGGTCAACACTTCAATCGCGGCGGCTACCACGTTGATCTGCGATTCAGCACGCAGTACCTGAACCAACCATGTGCAGACGCTCGGATGACGCAGTTCGCCCATCAGGTTCACGGTGAACAGACGAACGTCGACGTCTGGGTCGTTCAAAAGCGCTGAGATCGACGGCGCGACATCGTCGGGCATCGCCGCCAGGGCCTCGATCGCGCCGTTGCGCAGCGGGGCTTGCTCGCTTCGCAACAGAGGAAGCAGGGCGCGGACGGCACTCTCGCCTGCGATGGCGCTGAGGCTGGTGAACAGCGCCTCCCGGACTGACGTATCGGCCTCGCGGGCCAGCGCCTCGCCCAATGCGGACACAGCTGGCGGATGATTGGCAAGATCACGCGCCGCCCAACGCCTCAGGGTGCTGTTGCTACTGTCGAGCTGCTCGATCAGACCTTCCAGGTCTCGTGGATGCTCCCGGTCCTGGACCTGGTGAAGTGGAGTAGGTGGCGTTTTGCGAAGTCCCATGATGTCCTCTCGCTCAGTGCAGCTTGGCCCAGCGCAACAATTGCGCGCTCACTTGATCCGACGGCAGAACCACCTCTGCCCCCTGTCTGGCGATCAGCTCTTGCGGCATACCAAACACCACGGCGGTCTCGGCGGACTCGGCGATGGTGTGTCCGCCTTGGGCCCGAAGCCGTGCCATGCTGGCCGCGCCGTCGTCACCCATGCCAGTTAGCAAGACGCCGACCAACCGATCCGCCGGCATTTGGCGCAGGGCGCTGTCAACCAGCACATCGACACACGGATGCCACGGATGGGCAGGTGATTCCGCAATCGGTTGCGCCACCAAGCGCCCAAGGCGCTCGGCCACGACGAGATCTCGCCCTCCCTGGGCAATGACGATCTGACCGGCCTGCAGCGGCATCGGGCCGTCGCACTCACGCACCTGCAGCTCGCACATCTGGTCCATGCGCCGGGCGAATGCTGAAGTGAAATGCGCCGGCATGTGCTGGACCACGAGGACGGGCCAAGGAAAGTCGGCGGGCAGGAATGGCAGAACGTCTTCGAGAGTGCGGGGACCGCCGGTGGAGACACCCACCAGAACCAAGCCAGGAGGCTGGCCGCTTCTGTGCGCGACGGCTGGCCGTTGCGGTGCGAGATTGGTTGAGGCAGGCTTGCGCCCGGTCGGTCTTACCTGCCGGAGTGGTGCACGGCGGGCGTCGCCACGAACCTGAGCCTGACTGGCGGCTTGAACTTTTCTCACCAACTCGTCGGCGATGTGGCGTAGATTCAGAGAGATCGTTCCGCCGGGCTTGGTGACATAGTCGACCGCGCCGAGGGCAAGCGCCTCCAGCGTGCTCATGGCGCCTTGCTGCGTCAGTGAGGACACCATCACCACTGGGGTGGGATGCTCCGTCATCAAGAGTGACAGCGCGGTGAGGCCGTCCATCTCGGGCATGTTGATGTCCAGCGTGATGACGTCGGGGCGGAAGTCGCGCACCATCGCCACGCCTTCTCCGCCGCTGCGTGCGGACACCACTTCGAATCCAGCGTCGCTCAACACCTGGCGCAAGACTTTGCGCATCAGGGCTGAGTCATCGACGATCAGCACTCGCTTTCCGGTAGTTGTTGGCGCAACCATGCTGGCCCCTCACGCAGCCAGAGGCAATCCGGGCTGTGTCGCCTCGTCCGATTGCTGGGTTGCCATGTGGTGTTGCCAAGTGAGCAACTGGACAGGGTCGATCAGCAGGACGAGACGGCTGCCGTCGCCCAATCGAGCCACCTGGGGAATCAACTTCGCCTGATCACCGCTGACATCGGGCGCCGGCGCCAAGCAGGAGGCCGGTACACGCAAGACTTCAGCCACCGAATCCACGATGAAGCCGGTTCGGCTGCCGCCATGGGCGAAGACCATGATGCGTTGCCGGTCGTGGCGCGCCACCGGCGGTAGTCCGAGCCGGTGACGTTGATCAATGACCGGAAGCACCGCGCCGCGCAGGTTGATCACCCCTTCGACAAAGTCGGGGGTCCGAGGTACGCGAGTTAGCGTCTCGGGAACCCGCACGATCTCTTGCACGCAGGTGATTGGCACGCCAAACTCTTCGGCCCCCAGCCGGAAAACCACCAACTGAAGGTCTTCCCGGGTGTCGGTCGCGGATTCGTTGGAAGTCATCTCATTCTCCGGATGGGATGCGTCGTCATTGCGGTCTGCCGTATCGCTCCATTGCTGCGCGGCGGCGGCGGCTTCACGCACGGATTGCAAGCCGAGCAGGCGCGACGTGGATAGCACCGAAATCAGCCGACGCCCTTCGTCGAGCCGGCAGATGGCGTCGAATTCCGCCAGTTGCCCGTCGCGAGCCAGCAATTCCGGTACGGCGTTGGCCAGCGCCTGAGGCACGCTGATGACCTCCTTGACCGAATCGGTGATCAATCCGATCGGACCGCAACCGTGACCTGTTACGACGACAATCCGCTGCCGCTCGTCGTGCTGTTGCGTGTCAAGCTCGAACAGGCTGCGCAGGTCCACCAGCGGCAGGAGTCGTTGTCGCAGGGTGATGACACCTCGCATGTGGGGGGGAGACTGCGGCAACGTGGTCATTCGCTCGGGCAGTTGCACGATCTCCTGCACCTCTTCAATGGGCACGCCGTACTCCTGCGCGTCGACCGTGAAGCTGACTAATCGCAATTCGGCGTCCATCGCGCCGGCTTGTTCACTCGGCTTCGCCAACGCGTGGTCGGATGTCTGCGTGGTGCTGCCGCCGATTTCGACCGTGGACACGGACGCAAAGGCATGGCGTACCAGTTGGGCAAAGTCGAGCACCATCAGCAGATCGTCCTGCCCGTCGTCACCGGGCCGGCGAATCAGACCGGACAACGAGTCCAAGCTGACCAGGTTTCCCAGGCTTCGCGCCGGCTGCAGTTGGCCAGGTTCGACCTGCACGACGCTGCACACCCGGTCCACCAAGAACCCGAGCGCCTGTCCGCAGTGGATGACCAGTGCCCGTGATGCATCGCCGTGATCCTGATCGGGCAATCCGAGCAGCCTGCGAAGGCTCATCAACGGCAAAACTCGGCCGCGAAGGTTGGACAGTCCGAGAAGCGCATGCGGTGCCAGCGGAAGTCGAGCGACTTCTGGCAGTCGAATGATTTCCTGGACGGGCCCCATCGGCACCGCGAACTTCTCGCCGGCCAATTCGAAGCTGACGAACTGCTGGTCCGACTCGACCGGAGCCAGCAAATCCAAGTTGGCGTGGGTCATTTGGTTCCCCGATCCGTTCGGCTCGCGAATCAGTTACTTTGCAGTTCGTCGGCGAGTGACGAGATTTCCTCGATCGCAGCGCTGAGTTCGTCAGCGCCCTGCGACTGTTGCTTGGCGGCCGCGGCGGCTTGCTCTGCCGCCTTCTCGGATTGCGCCGCAGCTGCAGAGATCTGATCGACGCCCGTGCGGACTTGGGACAGTGCGGCGACGATCTCGGCAGCCGTGGCGGCCGCATCCAAGTTGCCCCGCTCCACCTCGCCCACGTCACGTTCCATGTGCTGAAGATTCACCGTGATGCTTCGGGTTTTCTCCACTTCGGACTGGGCTGCCGACATGATTTCGGCCAGGTCTCGGCCTACCAAGGCAATCTGGTCTTGAATGCTCTTGACCAAATCCTTGATCCGATCGGCGTTTTCAGCCGAGTCGTGCGCCAGATTCCGAATGTCTGTGGCCACCACGACGAAGCCCTTGCCATATTCGCCGGCACGTGCGGCTTCAATGCTGCCATTGACCGCCAGCATGTTCGTCTGCACAGAAACCTGGGTGATGGCATCGACGATCTTGTCGATCTTGCGGCTGACGAGTTCCAGCTCCTTGATCTGCTGCATGCTGACCCGGGTGGCATCAACGCCTTTGCCAATGCTGGCGACGAGGGTGTCAATGTGCTGCTTGTTTTCGCCCATCAAGCTGCGAATCCCGTTCGCGCGGTCTCGCGCCTGATTGGCTCGCTGTTGCGAGACTTCGGCCCCTTTGCCAATCTGCGTGATCGCGGCGGCGGACTCGGCCGTGGCCTGCGCCTGAGCCTGGGCGCCCTTCCTGATCTGGTCTAGGGCGATCATGACTTGGCTGGCTGCCCGCGTGATCTCCTGCACTGTGCTCGACAGTTCCTCTGCCGCGGACGCGACTTCTTCGGCGCTCTTTGCGATGTCCGTCGAATTCTTCAGCTCGTCAGCGATTTCCGACAGATTCGCGGCTGTCTGTTCACACTCGGCCAGCGCTGCGGCCTGTTCTTCAATCGTCTTGGCCGACTCTTCGCATGCGGAGCTCTGCTCGGTGGCGGCTGCCGCGATTTGCTCGGCGCTTTTGAGTGCCTGTTGCGCCGCCGTGCTGCTTTGCGTAGCCGCTGAGGCGATCTGCGCAGCGCCAGAGACGATGTCAGCGGCGTCGTTGCGAATGCGTTCGAGCTGGTCGATGATGACTTGGCTCTTCTCAACCTCAGTTTGAATCGTGCTTGCGGAGTCGTTGATTCCACCGGCGATCGTCTTCACCTCGGCCTGAATCTGAACCACCAGATCCTGGATCTGTTTGGCGCTCTTCTCGCTTGTCTCGGCCAGCGTGCGTACCTCGTCGGCCACTACGGCGAAGCCCTTGCCGTGCTGTCCGGCTCGGGCAGCCTCGATCGCTGCATTGAGCGCAAGCAGATTGGTTTGATCGGCGATACGGGCTACGGCTTTGACAATGTCGCCGATGTTGGCGGCCTGGCGCTCCAGCTCGGCAACCATCTTGACCGAGTTGGCCTGTCGGTCCGCGGCCACGCCGACGGCGTCGATGGTGGCGGACACTTCCTGATTGATCTGTCCGGCCAGATCGCGCATTGCCTCCGCCTTGCTTTGGGCGGCCTGGCAGGCACCGAGTTGGCGACCCAGGGCGCCATTGATCTGGGTGATTGCCGCCAGCGATTGTTGGGCCGCACCGGCAGCTTCTTCAGCGCCACTGGCGATCTGGTCGGAGGCGCGCTTGAGCTCTTCCGCGGCCGACGCGGCCTCATTGATACCGGCCGCCAATTCGGCACTGGCGCTGGCCACCCGTTCCGCCGCTTGTTGCTGCTTGGCGACCGTACGGGCCTTGCGGCGGTTGGCTTCCGCGTCGCGGCTGATGTTCCTGGTGGCAGCCTCAGGCGCGCCAGTTGGCAGCGGGCGGTGGCCATTGAAGGCTTCCCGATTCTTCATCACGAGGGACATTTCCGGCTCCTTGGTTGGTGCGACCAGAGTTGCCCGGCTGAAGTAGCGATCAGGCAGCGTCTGTTGGCATCAATGTACGCCGACAAATGATCAAAGTGATAGGAAAGATGATCCGACGCTGCCTTTGTGTGATGAAAGCGGTGATATTTCGCAGCAAAGCGTCAGCCTCGGTCGAGAGGCTTAAGTGATACAAATGATTTTTTCGAGCGCGGCGAAGGGACTGCAGCCGTGCGCTGAAGAGTTCAGCCCTCTTGGCTCTGCATCGCCGGGTAGGCTTCGATCAGTGGCGTTGCGGTGCCAGCGGCGCGGGGGTCATAGCCCGGCAAGTCCGCCAGGTGCTGCCGAAAATCGGGATCGCGCAAGGTGGCGAGCACCGCGTGCAGTGCTGGCGTGTCCATCACGTCGTCACGGCACAGCAGAAAGTACCGCTCGAACGCGATGGGCACGAAGTCGAGCTTGAAATGGCGTGCCGGGGGTTCCAGGCCGAAGCCCACATCGGCCATGCCGCTGGCCACGTAGGCGGCCACGGCGGCGTGGGTGTATTCGCCTTGTTCGAAGCCGGCAATCTGGGTCGTCGCGATGCCCTGCGCCTTCAGCAGGCCTTCCAGCAACAGGCGGGTGCCTGAGCCCGATTGGCGGTTGATGAACCGCACGTGCGGCCGGGCCAGGTCTGCGAGCGAGTAGAGCTCTTTGGGGTTGCCAGGGCGGACCATCAAACCCTGCCGACGGGTGGCGATGTCCACCAGCGTCAGCGGCATGCCGTGCAGCCAGGGCCGATAGTGCTCGACGGCGGTCTGCTCCATCGCGCCCAGCGGGATGTGCATGCCGGCCACATCGCAATCACCTTCGCGCAGGGCGGCGGCGGCGGCCGAACTGCTGGCGTAGTTGAAGGCCAGCTTCAGGCCGTCCTGGCGCAGCCGTTCGATCAGCCGCTCGATGGCAAAGCCATGGCTGGCGTGAATGCGCAGTGCCGATGGGGCTTCGCGCAGCGCATCGCCCAACTCTTCGGCCAGCTCCGAGGACAGCGATTCGAGCGAGGGCTTCAGCCGGGCGTGGATGCGCTTGTCGGCCCAGACGATGCGCGCCCCCAGATCGGTGAGCGTCGAGCCGCGACCGCGTTCCATCATCAACAGCTGCGCTTCGAACAACTGCTCGCCCTGCCGCACGAGATCCCAGGCGCGGCGGTAGGACAAGCCCATCGAGCGGGCGGCCAGCAGCAGACTGCCTGTTTCGGACACCTGGACCAGCAGCTCGATCAACCGGGCGGGAAGTGGCGGGCCATTGGGATCCTGGATCGTCCAGACCGGGCGGATGGAAACCTGCTTCATCAGGGTCAATGCTTAGGAAGCGGACTGCCAGTGCATCGGCCCGGAAACAGCATATTGCGCGCCTGCGCAAACGCCGTGAGGATGCATGCTGAAATCTGCTGGCCCGGATTGTCCGCCGGATTGTTGCCAGCCACTACAAGGAGACTGGATGTCGTCGGTGATGAATGCGGGGGCCGTTGCGGCCACCTCTGCGGATGCAGGGTTCCTGTCCAAGGAACGGATCGTGGCGCCACCCGGCTTCAATCGCTGGCTGGTGCCGCCGGCCGCGCTGGCGATCCACTTGTGCATCGGCATGGCCTACGGCTTTTCGGTGTTCTGGCTGCCGCTGTCGAAGGCGATCGGCATCAAGGATCCGGTCAAGTGCGCGGCCGACGTGGGCTTCTTCCAGGAGCTGTTCGTCTCCACCTGCGACTGGAAGATCTCGACGCTGGGCTGGATGTACACCATGTTCTTCGTGCTGCTGGGCAGCTCGGCCGCCATCTGGGGTGGATGGCTCGAGCGCGCCGGCCCGCGCAAGGCCGGTGTCGTCAGCGCGGTGTGCTGGTGTGGCGGCATGCTCATCTCGGCGTTGGGCATCAAGTTCCACCAGTTCTGGATGATGCTGCTCGGCTCGGGCGTGATCGGTGGCATCGGGCTGGGCCTGGGCTACATCTCGCCGGTGAGCACGCTGATCAAGTGGTTTCCTGATCGGCGCGGCATGGCCACCGGCATGGCCATCATGGGTTTCGGCGGCGGGGCGATGATCGGCTCACCGTTGGCGGCCGAGCTGATGAAGACCTTCGCCACGCCCACCGATGTGGGCGTGATGCAGACCTTCGTCGTGATGGCGTTGGTCTACTTCGTGTTCATGATGGGCGGCGCGCTGGGCTATCGCGTGCCGCCTTCGGGCTGGAAGCCTGAAGGCTGGACGCCGCCGGCTGCCCAGGCCAGCAACGCGATGATCACCAGCCGCCATGTTCACGTGAAAAGGGTCTGGGGCATCCCGCAGTTCTGGCTGGTGTGGATGGTGCTGTGCATGAACGTGTCGGCCGGCATCGGCGTGATCGGCATGGCCAGCCCGATGCTGCAGGAAGTGTTCGGTGGCAGCCTGATCGGCGTAGCCAAGAAGTTCGGCGAGCTCGACAAGGCGCAGCTCACCGCCATTGCGGGGGTGGCCGCCGGTTTCACCGCGCTGCTCAGCCTGTTCAACATCGGTGGGCGATTCTTCTGGGCCAGCCTGTCGGACAAGCTGGGCCGCAAGCTGACCTACGTGGTGTTCTTCGTGCTCGGCGCGGGGCTCTACTTCAGCGTGCCCGGCAGCGCCGCGGCCGGCAGCACGCTGCTGTTCGTGGCCGCTTTCTGCGTGATCCTCAGCATGTATGGCGGCGGCTTCGCCACCGTGCCGGCCTATCTGGCGGACTTGTTCGGCACGCAGATGGTGGGCGCCATCCACGGCCGGCTGCTCACTGCCTGGGCCACGGCCGGCATCCTGGGCCCGGTGGTGGTGAACTACATGCGCGACTATCAACTCGGCCTGGGCATTCCTCGAGAACAGGTCTATAACCAGACCATGTACATCCTGGTGGGCATGCTGGTGGTGGGCCTCATCTGCAACCTGATGGTGCGGCCCGTCGCCGACAAGCATTTCATGTCCGACGCCGAGCTGGCCGAAGAAAAACGCCTGGCGCATGACCGCGCCATCGAAACGGCGGTGGGGCCGGGCACGATGACCTTCCATCGCACGCCAATGGTCTTCGTGGTGGCCGCGTGGCTGGCCGTGGGCATTCCGCTGGCGTGGGGCGTCTACCGCACCTTGCAGACCGCCGGCAAGCTTTTCCACTGATCTTCGGGCCGAGGGCCATTCATTCATGAAGCCGACCACGAGTTCTGCCGAGACCCACGACCGGGTGGCGGCGCTGATTGCCGAGCACCGCGGGCAGAAGGGCGCCTTGTTGCCCCTGCTGCATGCAGTGCAGGACGCCCTGGGCCATGTGCCTGACGACGTCGTACCGGCGATGGCCAGCGCACTGAACCTTTCGCGCGCCGAGGTGCATGGCGTGCTGACCTACTACCACTTCTTCCGCCGCGAGCCGGCGGGGCGCACGGTGGTGCAGGTGTGCCGCGCCGAGGCCTGCCAGGCCTGTGGGGCCGAAGACCTGCTCAAGCGCGCCGAGCAGGTGTTGGGCTGCGCGCGCCACGACACCCGCGCCGACGGCGCGGTGACGCTGGAGCCCGTCTATTGCCTGGGCTTGTGCGCCTCGTCACCGGCCATCCAGATTGGCGATCGCCTGCACGCCCGGGTGACGCCTGAACGGCTTGACAGCCTGCTGGCCGGCGTGAAGGAGGTGGCATGACGCCCGTTACGATCTATGTGCCTCGCGACTCGGCGGCCCTGGCTGTGGGCGCAGACGAGGTGGCCCAGGCGCTGGCCGACGGTGGCGCGGCGCGCGGCCAGGCGGTGAAGGTGGTGCGCAATGGCTCGCGCGGCCTGTTCTGGCTCGAACCGCTGGTCGAGGTGGAAACGCCGGCCGGCCGGGTGGCCTACGGTCCGGTGTCTGTCGACGACGTGGCCGGCCTGCTGGACGCGGGGCTGCTGCAGGGTGCTGAGCACCCCCTGCGACTGGGGATCACCGAGCAGATCGACTACCTGGCGCGTCAGGAGCGGCTCACCTTTGCCCGCATGGGTGTCACCGATCCGCTGTCGCTGGCCGACTACGCCGCCCATGAAGGGTGGCAGGGCCTGGAGCGTGCGCTGACGATGGACGGCGCCGCGATCGTGCAGCAGGTGCTCGACTCCGGCTTGCGCGGCCGTGGCGGCGCGGCGTTTCCGGCGGGCATCAAGTGGCGCACCGTGCAGCAGGCGACGGCAGCGCAGAAATACGTGGTCTGCAATGCCGACGAGGGCGACTCGGGCACCTTCTCGGACCGCATGACGATGGAGGGCGACCCCTTCATGCTCATCGAAGGCATGGCGATCGCCGGCCTCGCGGTGGGGGCGACGGAGGGCTACATCTACATCCGCTCGGAGTACCCGCATGCGGTGGCCGTGATGCGTGAGGCGATTCGGCTGGCCACCGATGCGGGCTACCTGGGTGCGAATGTGCGGGGCAGTGGCAAGGCCTTTCACCTGCAGGTGCGCAAGGCGGCCGGGGCCTATGTGTGCGGCGAAGAGACTGCGATGCTGGAGAGCCTCGAAGGCAGGCGCGGCATCGTGCGCGCCAAGCCGCCGCTGCCGGCCCTGGAAGGCCTGTTCGGCCAACCGACCGTCGTCAACAACGTGATCAGCCTGGCGAGCGTGCCGCTGATCCTGGCGCGTGGCGCGGCGTTCTATCAGCACTACGGCATGGGCCGCTCGCGCGGCACCTTGCCGTTTCAGCTGGCGGGCAACATCCGCCGCGGGGGTCTGGTGGAAAAGGCCTTCGGCCTGACGCTGCGCGAGCTGGTGTTCGATTTCGGCGGTGGCACCCGAAGCGGCCGGCCGGTGAAGGCGATTCAAGTGGGCGGCCCGCTCGGTGCCTATGTGCCCGAATCCCAGTGGGATACACCGCTGGACTACGAGGCCTATGCGGCCTTCGGCGCGGTGGTCGGCCACGGCGGCGTCGTGGTGCACGACGACACGGCCGACATGGCGGCGCTCGCCCGTTACGCGATGGAGTTCTGCGCGCTCGAGAGCTGCGGCAAGTGCACCCCTTGCCGCATTGGCAGCACCCGCGGCGTGGAGGTGATCGATCGTGTGGTGCGTGGCGAGAACCGCATGCAGCAGGTGCATCTGCTGCGCGATCTGTGCGACACCATGCTGCACGGCAGCCTGTGCGCGATGGGCGGCATGACGCCGTATCCGGTGCTCTCGGCACTTGACCACTACCCGGAAGACTTCGGCATGGCCGCCCCCCAGGGCCAGGCCGCCTGAAGAAAGGAAGCACCATGCTCCAACATCATCAAGCCGAGATCGACCACGGCACGCCCGCCCGCCAGAGCACCGAGACCGTGTCGCTGACCATCGACGGCTACCCCGTTGCGGTGCCGCGCGGCACCTCGCTGATGCGCGCGGCGGTCGAGGCGGGCATCCAGGTGCCCAAGCTCTGCGCCACCGACAGCCTGGAGCCCTTCGGGTCTTGCCGGCTGTGCCTGGTGGAGATCGAGGGGCGCCGCGGCTATCCGGCGTCTTGCACCACGCCGGCCGAGCCGGGCATGGTGGTGCGCACCCAGACGCCCAAGCTGCAGCAGTTGCGGCAGGGGGTGATGGAGCTCTACATCAGCGATCACCCGCTCGATTGCTTGACCTGCGCCGCCAATGGCGACTGCGAGCTGCAGGACATGGCAGGCGTCACCGGCCTGCGGGCGGTGCGCTACGGTGTGGCCGGCGAAGAGGTGGGGGGCGTGTGCGGTGCCCACCACACCAAGGCGAAGAAGGACGAGTCCAACCCGTACTTCACCTACGACCCGGGCAAGTGCATCGTCTGCAACCGCTGCGTGCGCGCCTGCGAGGAAACGCAGGGCACGTTCGCGCTGACGATTTCGGGCCGAGGTTTCGACAGCCGCGTGTCCGCGGGCCAGGACCAGCCCTTCATGGACAGCGAGTGCGTCTCCTGCGGCGCCTGCGTGCAGGCCTGCCCGACGGCCACCCTGCAGGAAAAGACAGTCATCCAGATCGGGCAGGCCGAACACAGCGTGATCACCACCTGTGCCTATTGCGGCGTGGGCTGCGGCTTCAAGGCCGAGATGAAGGGCAACACGGTCGTGCGCATGGTGCCGTGGAAAGATGGCAAAGCCAACGAAGGGCACTCGTGCGTGAAAGGCCGATTCGCCTGGGGCTATGCCACTCACAAAGACCGCATCACCCACCCGATGGTGCGCGACAAGATCACCGACCCTTGGCGCCAGGTGAGCTGGGCCGAGGCGATCGACTTCGCCGCCACGCGCTTCAAGGCCGTCCAGGCGCGCTACGGCAAGGATTCGGTCGGCGGCATCACCTCGTCTCGCTGCACCAACGAAGAGGTGTACCTCGTCCAGAAGCTGGTGCGGGCTGCCTTCAGCACCAACAACGTCGACACCTGTGCGCGCGTGTGCCACTCGCCCACCGGCTATGGCATGGGGCAGACGTTTGGCACCTCGGCCGGCACGCAAACCTTCCGCTCGGTGGAAGAGGCCGATGTCATCATGGTCATCGGCGCCAACCCCACCGATGCGCACCCCGTGTTCGCCTCGCGCATGAAGAAGCGCCTGCGCAAGGGGGCGCAACTCATCGTGGTCGACCCGCGGCGGATCGATCTGGTCAGCTCGCCACACGTCCAGGCGCAGCACCACCTGGCGCTCAAGCCGGGCACCAACGTGGCGGTGATCACCGCGATGGCCCATGTGGTGGTCACCGAAGGGCTCGTGAACGAAGCCTACGTTCGCGAACGCTGCGACCTGCCCAGCTTCAACGACTGGCGCGAATTCGTGTCGCGCCCCGAGAACTCGCCCGAGGCCTTCGAGGCCGAAACCGGGGTACCTGCCGAAGAAGTGCGGCGGGCGGCACGCCTGTTCGCCAGCGGCCCCAACTCCGCCATCTACTACGGCCTGGGGGTGACCGAGCATGCCCAGGGCTCGACGATGGTGATCGGCATCTGCAACCTGGCGATGGCCTGCGGCATGGTGGGCCGCGAGGGCGTGGGCGTGAACCCGCTGCGCGGCCAGAACAACGTGCAGGGCAGTTGCGACATGGGCAGCTTCCCGCACGAGCTGCCGGGCTACCGCCACATCAGCGACACCACGGTACGCAGCCAGTTCGAGGCGGCCTGGGGCGTGCAGATCAGCCCTGAGCCGGGGCTGCGCATCCCGAACATGTTCGAGGCGGCCTTGTCGGGCAGCTTCAAGGGCCTGTACTGCGTGGGTGAAGACATCGTGCAGTCCGACCCCAACACCCAGCATGTGGCGGCGGCGCTCAGCGCGATGGAATGCATCGTCGTGCAGGACATCTTCCTGAACGAAACGGCCAAGTACGCCCATGTGCTGCTGCCAGGCTCGAGCTTCCTCGAAAAAGATGGCACCTTCACGAATGCCGAGCGGCGCATCAGCCGGGTGCGGCAGGTGATGCCGCCGTTGTCGGGCGTGGGCGATTGGCAGGCGACGATGATGTTGTCGACCGCGCTCGGCTATGAGATGCACTACGGGCATCCCGAAGACATCATGCGAGAGATCGCGGCATTGACCCCCAGCTTCGCCGGCGTCACCTACGAGAAAATCGACCGGTTCGGCAGCCTGCAGTGGCCCTGCAATGAGAACACCGACGAAGCCGGCACCTCGCTGATGCACGTGGGCCACTTCGTTCGCGGCAAGGGTCGCTTCTTCAACACCCAGTATGTGGCGAGCGACGAGAAGGTCAACGCCCGCTATCCGTTGCTGTTGACCACCGGCCGCATCCTCAGCCAGTACAACGTCGGTGCGCAGACCCGTCGCACCGCCAACAATCTGTGGCATGACGAAGACCAGCTGGAGTTGCATGCCCACGATGCCGAAGAACGTGGCATCCGCGAGGGCGACTGGGTGGGTATTGCCAGCCGTGCCGGCCAGACGGTGATGCGCGCGGTGATCAGTGATCGCATGCAGCCAGGCGTCGTCTACACCACCTTCCACTTCCCCGAGTCCGGTGCCAACGTCATCACGACCGACAGCTCCGACTGGGCCACCAACTGCCCCGAATACAAGGTGACGGCGGTGCAGGTGACGAAGGTGATGCAACCGTCGGATTGGCAGAAGCAGTACGCCGACTTCAACCGACAACAACTCGAGTTCCTGGCCAAGGCGCAGGCTCCGCGCGCGGCGAAGGAGGCCGTCGGCAAATGAAGCCGACGGAGGGCCCTTTGCTGCCACCGGGCACCTGCCATGTCGACGTCACCGCGTGGCGGGCGGGCGCCGCCTCGGCCCATGCCGATGTGTTGGCCGACGAGGTGCCGGTGGCCCTGTCTTTCAACGGCATCTCGCATGCCGTGATGATGGCCAGCCCGGCCGATCTCGAAGACTTTGCCCTCGGTTTTGCATTGACGGAAAGACTCATCGACGGCCCGCAAGAGCTCTACGGCGTCGAGTTGCACGAGGTGCCCGAAGGCATCGAAGTGCAGCTGGAGGTGGCCGCTGCCTGCGAGTGGCGCTTGAAAGAGCGTCGCCGCACGCTGGCGGGCCGCACGGGCTGTGGCATTTGCGGCACCGAGAGCCTGGCCCAGGTGCGCCGCCAGTTGCCCACCGTGCCCGCGGTGCCTGCCGTGCGCTTGCAGCCTCATGCGCTGGCCGAGGCCCAGCAGGCCTTGCGCGGCTGGCAGGCGGTTCAGCAGCTGACCGGCGCGAGCCACGCGGCCGCCTGGTGCGCCACCGATGGCCGGGTGCGCCTCGTGCGCGAAGACGTGGGCCGCCACAACGCGCTCGATAAGCTCGTCGGCGCCATGGTGCGCGCGCGGGCCGAGGCGGCCGATGGCTTCATCCTGATCACCAGCCGCGCCAGTTTCGAGATGGTGCAAAAGACCGCGATGGCCGGTGTCGGCGTGCTGGCCGCCGTGTCGGCGCCGACCGCGCCCGCGGTGGAGATCGCCCGCGAATGCGGCCTGGCGTTGGCCGGCTTCGTGCGGGGCCCCGATTTCGTGGCCTACACCCACCCCGAGCGCTTCGGCCTGGCATCCGAGCCCTGAAGCGCCACGTTGAACCTTTCCGCTCCTCTTCCATGACCGACCTTGAACCCCTGCGCTCCCCGTGTCCGCCTTTTGACGAGGCGGCCGCCATCAAGAAGGTGAGGGCGGCCGAAGACGCCTGGAACGCCCGAGACCCCGAGCGTGTGTCACTGGCCTACTCGCCAGACAGCGTGTGGCGCAACCGCGCCGAGTTCCTGCAAGGCCGTGCGGCGATCGTGCAGTTCTTGCAACGCAAGTGGGCCCGTGAGCTGGATTACCGGCTCATCAAGGAGCTGTGGGCCTTTGGCGATCACCGCATCGCGGTGCGCTTTGCCTATGAATGGCGCGATGATTCAGGACACTGGTACCGCTCTTACGGCAACGAGAACTGGGAGTTCGACGAGCGCGGCTACATGAAGCGCCGCATCGCCAGCATCAACGACCTGCCCATCGCCGATACCGACCGAAAATTCCACTGGCCATCCGGCCGCCGCCCGGACGAGCACCCCGGGCTGACTGAATTGGGACTCTGACGCCATGGACATCGACAACCTGGTGAAGATGGCCAACCGAATCGGCCAATTCTTCGCGGCCATGCCCGATGCCGAGGCCGCTTCGAAGGAAATCGCCCAGCATCTGCGAAAGTTCTGGGAGCCGCGCATGCGCCGCGAGTTGTTGGCCCATATCGACGCCCGCCAAGGCGAGGGCCTGTTGCCGATCGTTCAGCAGGCGGTGCTCACCCATCGCGCTTCGCTGGAGCCGGCGCCCGCCACTGCCCCCGCCCCTGTGCAGGCGACCGGCCAGGCGGCGAACTGAGCCTGCCGGCCACCGCCTGGACCGGGTCGGCTCACTGGCGATCTACCGTCAACCGGGCAGCAGGCGGCTCAGCCCCACCACCGCCCCCACCAACAGCGCGGCCAGCGCCGCCAGCAACCACCACTTCGCCTTGTGGGGCACGCCCGGCGCGAAGGGGCTTTCTCCCGAGCGCCGGCGGGTGAGCACTTGGCGCAGCTGTTGCGGATCGACCTGGTTCCACACGCAACCACAGCCGGTGCAGGCCATGAAGCCCTGGGTCGTGTCGATGGCGACCGAGCGTGAGAGGGCGAAGAACGCCAGGCCGGCGGGATAGAAGCGCCCCTTGAAAACGTTGTCGTCGTCCGAGGCGAGCAGGCTGCCTGCGGTCACATCGGTGCTGCCGCACCGTGGGCACGGGCGCGGCGAATCTTTCGCTGTGGACATGAGAGTTGTGCGATGCCGCCGAATGGCGGCTTGCGCTGGATGATGCCATTGGCATGACAACGCGTCGCCAGCCCGGATGCGATGATGGCCCCGGCACGCAGGGTGCCGCGAACGAGGCGTCACATGGTTCGATCGGCATCCCCATGCCAAACAGACTGCCGAACAGGCTGCAGAACAGCCCACCGGGCCCGCGCATGGGTGGTGGCTGCGAGCGCCTGTCTGGCCTGGCTGGGGTGTGCCCCCGCGGCGGCCGAAGGGGACTCCAACACCGTGGCCAGCCGCGTGACGGCATTGCTGGCACGCGAAGGCTTTGCCGGCGAAGTGCTGGTGGCCGATCGCGAGCGCGTTCAGGTGAACGAGGTGGCGGGCGGCGTGCCCCAGCGATCGACATGGCGTTGGGCGTCTGTCAGCAAGCAGGTGGCCGCCGCCTTGACGATGCGCCAGGTGCAGGCCGGCCTGGTGAAGCTGGATGAGCCGGTGATGGGGCGCCTTCCGGCAGCCACCGCCCATCCACGCATCACCTGGCGCCACCTGTTGATGCACACCACCGGGCTCGAAGACATCGAGGTGTCCGACTGGCCGGCCGACCCGGTGGGGGCTTGCCTGGGCAAGGCGCGGCAGCCTCCTGGTGAGCGGTTCGAGTACCGCAACTGCGACACGGTCTTGGTCGCACGGCTGCTGCAACAGGTGACCGGCCGGCCCTACGCCCAACTGCTGCACGAGGAGCTGACCGCGGCCGTGGGCCCACACCGGGTGTCGATCGCCTCCAGTCCGCCCGAGCTGGCCGCCTATGGGGCCGCCGGCGCCCTCACGGGCACGGCACTCGACTTGTTGGCGTTCGACCGGGCCTTGCTCGCGCGGCGTTGGCTGCAGGCTGAATACACCCAGGTCATGTGGACTGGCGAGCCGGCGCTGGGCTACGTGGCCCTGGGGGCTTGGGCCTTCGAAGCGCCGATTCGTGGCTGCACCCAGCCCGTGGCCCTGGTCGAGAGGCGCGGCGCCGTCCGCGGCGTCCAGGTGCGCAACATCATGGCGCCGACGCTCGGCAAGATCGTCATCGTGTTCACCCTGGCAGAAGACTTCGAGTTCGGCGAGGTCTGGCAAGGCCAAGGCTTCACCCACGACCTGCTCTCGGCGGCTCTGTGCGGATGAGCTGCTGAACTGGTGGCCAGAACGCGCGTCGACGCTTCCTACGGCGGCTCAGGTATTGAGGAACGCTCGCGATGGACGCGTCCCGCGTACCATGCCGCCCCGACACATTCACACCAGACGGAATCCGCATGTCTTCACGACTTTCGACCCGGCACGCGCTGATGTCGTTGGCCATCGGCGTGGCGCTGCTGGGGGAGGGAACCCCGGTGCTGGCGGCCACCAAGATCCCGGGCATCAATGCCCCGGTGGCGGGCGTGCTGCCACACGTCGAAGGTGAGGTCGATGGCAAGACCTTTCATGTCCGCGCGCCGGCCTCGTTGGAGGAGTCGGTCCAGTACATGGAGGCGGATGACAAGCCGATGGTCGACCAATGGGGCCTGTCCTCGGTGTTTACACGCCTGGGTTTTCGGCAACTGGTGATCTTTCCGGATCGCAGCGCCCTGATCATCACGGTGGCGATGCCCGACTCGGTCAAGGAAGTGCGCACCGGCAGCTGGCCGCTGGGTGGGACCACGATCGACAACACCAATGAGGGTTCGAATGAAGGCTGGTCAGGCGCTTGCCCGGCACCCGAGCCGGACAACGCGCACGTGATCATCACGCACTTCGCGGCACCGCCGGTGGGCGCGCCGGCGCCGATGCGCAGCATGATTCCTGCCGGCCGGGCCATCAAGACTTACGAGTCGCATCTGACCTTCCCTCAGGTGGACGAAGGCACGCTGGAAATCACCAAGGTCGACCGAGCAGGCCGGGTGGGTCGTGTGGAAGGGCGGGTCAAAGGGCAGGTGAGCCGAATTCGGGTGTTGCTGCCGAACATGGGCCCGGACGAGGCGTGCAACCGTGCCAACTACAACGTCGAGACGCAACGCTTCGACGTCAAGTTCCACCTGGAGATCGGCAGGGGCTTCTGATCGTCAGCGGGTGACGGCCACCATGATCGCCTGGCCCGCGCCCGTTGAGTGAAAGGCGTGCCAGGGCGTGCCCTGCAGCAACGGCGCCCGGTCGACGTTCGTCCAATCGACAGTGCGGGGCAGGCCCGGGGTGAAGCGTTCGCCCGGGATGGCATGGGCCATCAGGCAATTGCACAGCTGATTGCACATCTCCCGGCAGACGTCTTCCACCTGATCGACGCTCAGATCGGCATCCGCCGCGCCGAACATGTGGGCAGCCAGAGCTCTGGCCGATTCGGCACCGACGCACAGCAGCACGGTGACCTGCCGGGTGTCCCACTGAACGGGCAGCGTCACGCAATGGCCGGGCGCCGCCGGTTGCCAGGCGGCGCAGCGAACGAACGACGCCGTCTGGCCCGACAACAACTGCCAGACGCGGGCGATTTCTTCGCAGGTATCGGTGAGTGGGCGTGTGCTGAGTTCCAGCATGGGTCAGTCATCGCGCGCAAAGGCGAGATGACTGGGAATATCGGCCGGCCACACCGGAACTTCAGCACTTCTTCTGCCCACATCGGCTTCGTCAGCCGCTGAACGGGTCGCCGTTCTCTTTGCCTGGGTCGAAGGCGGGGTTGTTGGGGTAGCCCGCCGTGTCCAACGGTTGGCGGCCGCCAAAGATGTCCCAGAGCGCGTCGCCCGGCCGCACCACGTGGAACTCGAACTCGCCGGTCGGCCGGGTGGGCGTGGCCGTGGGGGCCGGGGTGGTGGCGGGCGGGCGTGGGTCCGTCCAGCCGCGCTTCATCACCGTCGCGTAGTCCAGACCACGGGCGCCCAGCACGGCGTTGTAGGCCCCCAGGGTGTCGACCGCGCCGGAGATGGGCTCGCCCGCCGCGCCCAATGCCTCTTGCATGAAGGGGGCGTAGGCATCGTTGGGGCCCGACTTGGTGATCTCCATCGTCTTGTCGTTCATGTGCTTGTCGATCAGCTCGTGGGTGTAGGGCACCACGGCCTTGGACAGCTCGTCGGGCGTCAAGCGGTGCAGGTAGTCCATGCGCTGCTGATAGCTCAAGCCTTGGGCATCGGCCCATTGATTGATGGCCACCATCGGGCTGACGCCATGCCCGGTCTGGTTGAGCAACTGCTTGCTCTGTTCGGGCGTGAACCCCAGGTCGCTCAGCGCCGACTGGATGCCCTCTTTGCCGGCCATCTGCTCATTGGTGTACCCCAGGCCGATCGAACCCATCCAGCCCGGTGCGTCGTTGGGCTCCATCAGGTTGGCATCGCGGGTCTTCTGGCCCTGCCAATAGCCGGCCAGCGCCAGCTGCGACCCGGCGACCAGCAGGGTGCCCAGGCCGCCGGTGGTGAGCCCGGCGGCGATGTCTGCTTCGAACAGACCCGCGATGGACGCGCTCTCCAGCACCTGGCCGACCACGGTCGTCCCCTGCGCCCACTTCTCGAACGTGGTGGACCCGCTGCCAGGATCCGTCAAGGTGCTGAAGTAGTAGGCCTCCGGGGCCAGCCAGCCGACCCCGACACCCTTGTTGACCGCCTTGAAGATCGGGTTGTCGGTGATGTGGGCCACCTGGTTGAGCAGAGGCTTCTGGTCCAGGTTGCTCACGCCGGTGCCCACCGCCAGGCTGGTGAACTTGGCGGTGTCCAGCGTGGCCGACGCCGCGCAGAACGCGCCATAGAACTCACCCGCGAGCGACTGCCGCTCTTCGCCAGGCCGGATGACCAACTGGTTGTAGGCGTTCAGCGCATTCGTGGAGCCGCCGACGAAGCGCATGCTCATGCCCCACCGGCCGACAGACGGATCGGTGAAGGGCGTCTGGTTGTCGCGGTGCGCCTTGATCTCGGTGGTCAGCTGCTCGCGGTGCTTGTCGATGATCTTCTGGACGTCCTTGGGGTCTGCGCCCGGGCCGAGTGCATTGATCTCGGACTGCGCTGCTGCGGCCGATTTGACGGCCTCCTGGCCCAGCTTGCCCCCGAGATCGCGATCCACGCCCAGCCAAGGCATCCACCCCGGGGCGCCGGCAAAGCGCGACACCAAAGGCGAGCTGCCCACCGCCTTCGTCAGATCGGTGCCGGGGTTCGCGCTGAAGGCCTTCAGGGTGCCACGCTCCGCGCCGCGCAGGTAGATCTCGCCGAAGGCATCCACGCCGTTCTTGACCATCCGGATGCCGACCGCACCGTAGTGCAGGTCTTCCGGGCCATGGGCCTTGATGGGCAGATCCGCGCGCAGTTGCTGGCCGATCCAGTTGTCACCCACGGTGGCTTGCACGCCCTGGTCGAACTGATCGTTGATGGCTTGGATGCGCGCAGCGTCAGGTTGCGGCTTGGCCAGCTCGGCCTCCATCGACTTGCGCCACTGTTCGACGTGCCCCGACAGTCCCTTGGCCTGATCGGCCGACAGCATCGGGCGGCCGGTTTGCGGATTGGTCTTGCCCGCCATCGATTCGATAAAGCCCTGGCCCACCGTCGACCACGACTTCGCACTCTCTTTCGAGGCCTGATACGGGCTGAAGAGAAGCTCGCTGTCGACCGATTGCTGCAGCTGAGGGCTCTGCTGAATGGCGAACATCACCTTTTCCTGCTCGCCGTTCTTGTAGTCGGTCTGCCAACGTGAGGTGCTGCCCTTGCCAAAGTCGATCAGGCGTTCGAGCTCAGCGTCCTGGCCCACAACGCTGTCACGCTCGCCGAAGATCGCCCCCGCGGTGGTGTCTTGCACCACTTGGCCGGCGCGGCGCCCCTTGTCGCCCATGGCCAGCCAGGCTGCATCGGCCTGGTTGGCGGCCAGCGGCTCGCGGGCCCGGAACGCCGAGGTGGTGGCCAGCGCGGCGGCGGCATCTTTCGGGTTGGTGAAGTTGCGGTTCACGAACCCGGGGGCGGCGGTGGCCTTTTGCCAGTCGTCGAACGCTGCCGCGGTTTCCGAGCGCAGGGTTTCCAGGCCCTTTTTCACCCCGAACACCGCCACGTTGCGCTGATCGTCGTGCCGGCCATCGTCGAGTTGGCGGACCAGTGCCGTGGAGAGCTTGCCCTCGCCGCGGGCCACCGCTTGGTCGATGTCGAAGTTGGTGGTGTTCGATGCGTTGAACACGTCGGGCTGGTCGATCTGGCCCTTCAACCAGGTGGCCAGCTGCGGCGTGATCGGCGCCTGGTCATTGAAGGGCACGTCGTGCCCCTCGGCCAGTGTGCTCAGGCCGTTGTAGAGGCGGGGGCCGACCGTGCCATCGGCCGGATTCCACTTGTCGATGATCTCGGACTTGACCGCCTGGTACATGGGCGCCGCCACCTCGGGCGGCAAGGTCACCGATTGGGGGTTCTTCTTGTCTTTGTCCGAAGGCGCATACCAAGTGGTCGCGCGGGTGATCCAGTCGCCCGTGGCCTCGCCGCGCGCGTTGGGGCTGACCGATGCCAAGCGCTCGGGCGGCTTCAGCTGGTTGATCTGGCCCTTGAAGTCGTCGACGGTGAATTGATCGCTGACGCGCTTCCAGGTATCGGCCCGCTCGGCCCGGTTGCCGGCTTGGTCGAGGTTGGTGTTGAGGATCTTCAACGCCGCGGGCATGTCGCCCCGGTTCATCGCCTCGGTGACATAGGTCTGCGTGTAGTCGGCTCGGACACCGGGCAGCACCTGATGCAGTACCTGCTGGTACTCTGGGTCATTGGCGTGTTCCAACGCCAGCTTCTTGGCCGCGTAGCCGACGGGGTCGGTCTGGGCTTGCAGACGCAGCGGGTCATTGATCGACGAGTCGCTGGTCGCCACACGCGCTGCCTCGCCTTTGTCGATGCCGGCGCCGTGGTCGTCCGACTTGCCTCGCAGGTCCCAGCGCACCTCTTCGTTCGTCACGACATGCAGAGGCGGCACTTTGGCGCTGACGAGCACCTTGTCTCCGGGATGGATGAGGTCGGGGTCGCGAACACCCAGGGCGTCCAGCTTCTTGCTGTTCCCATCGAGGATCTGATCGATGCGGCCGACCTGCGACGTGCCCCATGACTGCGCAGGGGCCAGCGCGCGGCGGTCTTCGCTGTCAGCGGTGGCCAGGCGCGGCGCCAAGGTGTCGAGCTGCGTGTTGAGCGTGCCGCGCTCGGCTTTCAGCGCCGAGATGGCGCCGTAGTATTGGTTGGCGGCATCGCGCCAAGCCGGCGTGCCAGTCGCCTTCGGCCCGAGCTTCAGCAGCTTCTGCCGGCCCGACTCGAGGCGGGATTCGAGCAAGCCCACGCGCTCGTCTGTGACGGTCTTCTCATGCGGGTTCGTCAGGTTCGACGTGCTGGGAGCCGGGGTGCCCTGCGGCCCCTGGGCCGTCGCGCCGGGAGCGCCCGGGGAGGATGGCGTGCCCGTGGAAGGCGATGCCGGTGCGGCCAGCAACGCCGGAGGCGCCGTGTTGAACAACGAGAACGGCTGGGCGCCGCCGAGCGCGTTGGCCGACGACGCCGACGGTGCCGAAGATGGCAAAGGGCTCTGCAGCGGCGTCTGGGGTACGACACCGGCCGGGAAAGCGGGGCGCGCGAGCGACGCCGGAATCGTCGACGAACCCGGCGGCTGGGCGCTGGTGGTGGGGTGGCTGACGGGCGTGGTCGTTGATGTGCGCGTTGTGGCGGTGCCCACCGGATCGGACGTGGTGGGAACGGTCAATGCGACCGGCGGCATTGCCGACGCCGATGGGTTGACCTCCACCAGATTCGTGTTCCGATCCAACTGCACGCCACGCGCCACTTCCACATAGCGCGGTGGCGGAGGAGGAGGAGGGGGCGGAGGTGGGGGAGGCGGGAGTGGAGGAGGCGGCGGCGGCAGGCTGATACCGGTGGCGTCTGAAATCAACATCCTCGTGCTCCTGTGCGGTGGCGTGGTGGCGCTAACGGTGACGGTGGCCGCGTGGGCACGCGGC
Organism: Ideonella lacteola; assembly: GCF_038066555.1. Classification (NCBI taxonomy): domain Bacteria; kingdom Pseudomonadati; phylum Pseudomonadota; class Betaproteobacteria; order Burkholderiales; family Sphaerotilaceae; genus Ideonella; species Ideonella lacteola. Next base: position 99,509 of record NZ_JBBUTG010000022.1, read on the forward strand.
CACTGAGGCGCCGTGCGCTCAGCGCTGCGCCTGAAGCGCTTGGTTTGCAGGCGCCGTCGGCCGCGATCTTGGCGACGAAGAACTGAGACCTCAACGACGAGAGTTCGTAAGGCTCGCCAGCGCCGCGGCGGCCACGCCCATGGCCGGACCGCCCATGTGGTGCCACACTCAGCCGCCCATGGCGGGCCCACCCAGCGTCAGCGGGGTGACCGCCCGGTGAGGCGGAATGCGTATCATCGGCCGCCTACTTTTCGACCCGCCCATGACCGCCCCCGTGTCGGGCGCCGACCAGAGCCCAGGCCGTCCTGTGTGCGTCCGGTGCCTGCGCCCCTCAGCCACCTGCCTGTGCGCGTTGGTGCGCCCCACCGATCACCGCACCGAGGTGCTGGTACTGCAGCATCCACAAGAGCAGCGCCAGGCCAAGAACAGCGTGACGCTGCTTCGGCTGTCGCTTGCCCACTGCGACGTGCTGGTCGGTGAACGGTTTGCGCCCCAGATGCTGCGCGAACGCTTGAGCAGCCCTAGCTGGGACACCCTGCTGCTGTACCCCGACGTGCCGTCTGCGCCGGCCATAGAAGCCAAAGCGCCTCAGAACGATGGCCGTCCAAGGCGATTGGTGGTGATCGATGCCACCTGGCGCAAGAGCCTGCGGATGCTGATGGAGCATCCTGAATTGGCCGCTCTGCCACGCCTGGCGCTGACGGCACCGGCACCCACCCGCTACCGACAGATCCGCGCTGCGCGCCGGCCCGATCAGGTGTCGACCCTGGAGGCCACGGTGCAGGCACTGGACATGCTGGAAGGCCCCGTTTTCAACCCCCAACCTCTGCTCGACGCCTTCGGCGCGTTTGTTGCACAGGTTGGGGCGTGGCGACGAGGAGGGCTGACTCCGCGCAGCCACCCCGGTTGATGCCGCTACCCTTGGGGCAGTCACTTCACAGAACCTCCATGATGTCTCCAACCTACCTGCCGCTGGCCGGCATCATCTTGTTCATCCTCTGCGCCGCGTGGGTTCTGGCGCCGTTGGCCGAGAGAATTCCGGCCCGATTGGAGCGCCAGTGGGACATCGAGGTCGAAGAACATCTGCGCACCCGCAGGGAGCACACCCCCGCCGTGAACCACAAGCTGACCCTCGGCCACAAGGTATGGCTGGCGTGCATGGCCGCACCGCTTGGATATATGGTCATTTCCATACATGGCGCGAAGGATGAGGGAACAGTTTGGAGCGTCTACTTTCTGAGTCTTCTGCTGTTGGCTGCGATCAACATCAGGACCGGCCTGCTGCCGGATTCAATCGTTCAACCGATCCTGTGGCTGGGTCTTCTGTTTCACACTCATTCGGGTGCCGGCCCAGAGCACCTCTACGGTGCAGCTCTGGGCTATGTGATTCCCTACGGGATCTACTTGGCGTTGAAAACATTCACCGGCAAGGAGCTTTTGGGCCAGGGGGATATCAAGGCGCTGGCCATGTCGGGGGCTTGGTTCGGAACGAGCGCGCTCGTTCCGTTGTTCTGCGGGATGTTGGCCGGCATCGTCATCTGGGGTGTGCTTGTTCGCTTGGCACGGCGCCGATCATCCACGCAATGGGCCACGGGACCTGCGCATCTGCTGGCCAGTGTTGCAGCCACATGGTGGCCCTTGTGGCTGTAGCCTCAATCTCATGGCAGAGTTCGAGGTCGGGTTCGCCCCATCCAGGACCCAAGTGGGGGTGAACGCGATGAGGCGCCGCGACACCTTGGCGGAGGGGCGATCCACGTTGGGGAGTTTCGCGGCAGCACCGGGCGAATATGTCTACATCGGAAACTTTGCGGTCGATTGCTACAAGACGCCCATTCCCTGGCGCTTCTACACCCAAGGCAAAGCCGATTTCGCTGATCACATGGCGCAGTTCAAGGCGAAGTACCCGGCCCTTCCGATCGACAAGGTGACCTACCGGCTGTTTTCAACCATCGAACTGGGCGAGCCCTATGAACTCAAGTAGACCGGCCCACGCTACGAAAAGGACCCTTGCCGTGGTCTGAACAGGCCCTGGTCCCATCATCCCGACGCATCCAGAATTCGCTATGAGCAAGACTGACCTTCTATCTATGGCCTCTGGCCTGGCCGCGGCTTGGCGGTCCACCGTGGTGGGGCAGGCTGCTGGCACCCAGGTGAAGGTGCTTCGTATGGATGCAACGGCGTACCCTGACGAGGCCCATCCGTTCGACGAAGCCTTGCTGGTGCTGGACGGGGTCATGAACCTGCAACTGCGGGGAGAGGCGGTGCAGGTTCGGGCTGGCGAGGTCTACGTGGTGCCGGCTGGTGTGCCGCACGCCGTCGCACCGGGGAGCCACGGGACCTTGGTGATCATCGATCGTGGCGATTGAGTCGAGACGCCGGGCCGCGTGCTGGGCCGTGAGACCCGGCGCGGACCGCGAGCCATCTGTGGCTCATGGTGTGCGGCCCGCTACGGTGGACACATAACGCACCAAGGCCTGGATCTGAGCTTCGCTCAAGCGTTCGCGGAAGGCCGGCATCACGCCGACACCGTTGCGCAGGGCCTTGTCGATACGGGGCGCGTCGGGGCGCAATAGGTCGAGGGAGGGGCCGATCTCACCCGTGGCCCCGGCGTCGTTCAAGGTGTGACACACCGCGCAGGCTGGCGTCGCTTCTGCGGTGAACAGGCGCCGGCCCATGGCCAGTTCAGCGTCGCTGTCTGCGGCAAGTGAGGCAGACGGGGCTGGCGCCAGGACGGCGCCGCAGATCAGAAGCGCCACCCAACCCCGCAAGGCGCTGCGCGACCGGGCAGGGGACGCCCCCGGCGCCCCCTTCGCATGGCCATCAAGCCACGGTGACCTTGACCGCATGGTCGGCCCAACTGTTGTTGTTGTAGCCGCCGACGTTCTCGAGCCGATCCTGCGGCTGAACCTGGCCCGAAGCATCGGTGGCACGGCTGGCCAGCACATGGGTGCCCGCGGGCAGCTCGGCCGAGAGTACGAATTGGCGCCAGGCGAATCGGCCCAGGTCTGGCCCGAACAGCTGTGCCGCCTTCCAGCTCTTGCCCCCATCGAGGCTGACTTCCACTTGCTTCACGGCCTGGCCGCCGCCAAAGGCGACCCCCACGATCTGAACGCGACCCGCCTTCAACGGGCCGCCGTCGTCGGAAGGCGAGTTGATCCACGACTTGACGTTCATCTCCAGCACCGATGGCTGGCTGGCGTTGGCCGTGCCGCCGGGAGGGGTGAGACGGTAGCCGTGCGCCATGATCTTCGCGTCTGACTCTGCATCGGTGAATGCCAGACGCTTGATGTACTTGATGTTGTTGACGCCCTGGTACCCCGGCAGCACGAGCCGCAGCGGGCCGCCATGGGCGATTGACAGGGGCGTGCCGTTCATCTCCCACGCGAGCAGGGCCTCGCCCAGCGCCTGGATGGGCACGGAGCGCTCGACGATCACACTCTTCGGATCGACGCCTTCGGGCAGCTTCTCGCCACCCGTGCCGGTGATGAACTTGCGGCCGTCGGCCACGCCACCCAGCGCCTGTGCCACGGCGCGCAGCGGCACGCCTGTCCACATCACGCACCCAGCGGCGCCTACTGTCCAGGGCGTGCCGCTGGGCTTGCTGGGGAAGAAGCCCCGGCCATTGCCCGAACACTGCAGCACCGTGGCCACCGACTCGATGCCCAGCGTCTTCAGATCGCGCAGGGTGAGTGCGCGCGGCGACTTGACGCCTTCCACCCACAGCTCCCAAGCGTCGCGATCCGACAACACTGATGCATCCGGCGGTGGCAGGTTGTTGCGGATGTAGAGCTGGTCAGACGGCGTGATCACGCTCGCCCCGAAAGCGCTGCGGCGGGTCTCCAACGTGTTGGCGGAATGCACCGTCAGCGCGTTCGCATCTTTCCACGCCGCATAGGCGGGCAGCGCCTTGTTCTGCGCGCGTGCCTGGGCACTCAGCCCTCCGAGGCCAGCGGCAGTCAACGCGACGGCGCTGCCTGCAAGGAGCTTACGTCGAGGCAGGAAAGGGCCAGAGTCAGTCATCTATGAAACCTCCTAGGACAAGAACCAGGCTACGAAAGTGCTGAAGGCGGCCGGGCCGCCGGTGACGAGTGTCATCACACGATCATCTGGGACCGGGTGGAACGGACCGCGGACATGCCGCTGCGCTCGAAACCCGGAGGAGTATCGGTGGACGTCGAGCCCCACGATATAGAGCCCGAGCGACTTGCTTGCCTAGGACGAAAGTAACGTCGTTTTGTTGTGGGTCGTTACAGGTGCGGGCGGAGTGCTGCTGCATGATCGCGCCCCGTCGGGCTGCCTGCCATGGGGAGCCCCAAAGTGGCAATAGGGGAGTGCTCCGATGAAGACGCTGGCGGGTGCCGTGGTGTGTGCAGTGGCGGTGTTAGCCCCCATGCGTTCATGGGCGGATCTTTCCGCGGTGGTGGCCATCGAACCCACGGCGCGCAAGACTGGATTGATGCTCTCGCGCTACGCCACGGAGGCCAAGCTGGGCAAGCTCTTGGGCCAGCCGGTGAAAGTGGCCACTTCGGAAGACATGACCGATGTAATGCGTGCCACGCGCAGCGGCGGCTACGACGTCTTCATCGCGCCGGCCCAGGTCGCAGCGTCAGCGCTGGCCCATGGCTACGAGCTGGTGGGCTCGACCGATCCCAATGAGCAATACGTCCTCGTGGGTCGGGCTGCGCTGCAGTCGACTGCAGACGTCAAGCAGGGCCGGATCTACCTTCCCCAGCAGGATTCCATCTACACCTACATGGCGCGCGGCATGCTGACCGCCAGCGGCCTGTCGCTTCGCGATCTGCGCTCGGTGGAGTACGCGCGCTATCCCGTCGCAGGCCTCACGGCCGTGAGCCTCGGCCTGTCGGATGTGACGGTGGTGCGCCGTGAAGACTGGGAGGCCTGGCAACGCGACAACCCGACGGCCGCCAAGATCCTGGCCAGCTCGGGCTCGGTGCCCGGGGGATTCTCGGTGGCGGTAAAGAAGGATCTGCCGGCTGACGTGAGGGCCAAACTTGCCAAATGGTTCGCCGACCCTCCGGGAGAGAGCGGCCTTCGTCCCGCAGCGCACCAGGCCGCACTGACGCAGTACCAGGCCGTGGCCCAGCTCGGCACCTTTACGCCAACCCAGTTGCCTGGCGCCACCGTCGTCACCGCAGCGCAGGTGCAAGAGCTGGTGGCCAAAGGCGCGGTGGTTGTCGATACCCGCAATGAGCGCGAGTACGAAAGCAAGCACATCCCGGGCGCCGTGTTCGTCCCGTATCACGAGAAAAGTCTGAAGGACGTGGTGTACGAGGCGTCTGCTGACGACTTCTCAGCGCTGTCAAAACTCGACCCAAGCAAGCCCACGATCTTCCATTGCAACGGCGCCGAATGCTGGAAATCCTACAAGGCCAGCCGCGCCGCCATCGCCAAGGGATTCAAACAGGTCTACTGGTTCCGCGGCGGCATGCCCGAATGGGAATCTGCGCGCCTGCCGGTGGAGCGCGATGTTCAGGTGGCGAAGCGCTAGTTGCGCCTTGTTTGGAGGGAAGGACTGCAGGCGCTGAGTGAAGCCACGAAGTGAGGTTGCCCCAGAAAACCGCAGTGCATAGCCCGATCATCAAGCGGCAGATTTGCGCTGCGCCGCCGGTCAGCGTTGTTCGAACTGCATCGGGCTGAGATAGCCCAGTGCCGAATGTAGTCGCGAGTGGTTGTAGAAGGCGATCCAGTCCGTGACCGCCTGCCGGGCCTGCTCGAGGGTGGCGAATCGGCGGCCATGTACGCAGACGGGAGTATCCGAAATTCTGTGTTTGAGGCGCTCTGAGACTTTTGGATGGTCTGCACAAAGCATGGCGCGACGTGCATGGACGCTGAAGAACACGGAATCTGGGCTCGAGATGCCAGAAACGGCTTCAGCCCGAGCTCTTGGGCGCCGATTCGGCGAGCGTAGCCCAGGCTTTCGCCGATTTGGACGCACTCATGCCCCGGCTCCCAGCAAGCGCCGACGCACCAGCCACAGGTTCGCCAGCGCGAACAGCGTGTGCAGTTGCGCCGTGTTCTTGGCCAAGCCGCGGTAGCGCACCTTGACGTGGCCGAACTGGCGCTTGATCACCCGGAACGGGTGCTCGACCTTGGCCCGGATACG
>NZ_JBBUTG010000023.1:0-102671 GCF_038066555.1 Ideonella lacteola
AAGGTCGACTTCAAGAAGAAGTTCAACGCCGATGTGCAGATCTACGCCCCGTACGTCTATGACGCCACGATGGTGATGGTCGACGCCATGGTCAAGGCCGGCTCGGCCGACCCGAAGGTCTACCTGCCTGTTCTGGCCAAGACCGCCGGCTACAAGGGCGTGACCGGCACCATCGCCTTCGACGAGAAGGGCGACATCAAGAACGGCGCGCTGACCCTGTTCACCTACAAGGGTGACAAGCGCGAACAGATCGCTGTGGTGCGCTGATCAGCAGCGTCTCACCACGAGGCCGCCTTCGGGCGGCCTTTTTCTTGGTGGCCACGCATTTCGCTGCGACCCTCTTTTGGCGATGCGGAAAGCAAAACGGGCCTTGACGGCCCGTGTTTGAATGCGCTGTGGCGGAGGGAGCGGGATTCGAACCCGCGGTGGGCTATTAACCCACACACGCTTTCCAGGCGTGCGACTTAAACCGCTCATCCATCCCTCCGCAGGGACAGCCGGCTATTCTAGCCCACAGATTTCAGGTTTCAGCGCGAAGGTGTCGGTGTCGTGCCATTCGTTGCCGGGCTGCGCATCAGCGCCATCGCGCTGGCGACGAGTGACGACACCTCGCTCACACCGTGGGGCACGATCATGGTGTTGTTCTTCTGGGCCAGTTGAGCAAAAGCCTCGACAGCCTTCTCGGCCACCTTGAGTTGCACGGCCTGCTCTCCGCCAGGGGCCTGGATGGCTGCGGCCACCTGGCGAATCGCGCCGGCGGTGGCTTCGGCCACGGCGAGGATGGCGGCCGCTTCACCTTGGGCTTTGTTGATGTCGGCTTGCTTTTGGCCCTCGGAGCGAGCGATGAAGGCCTCGCGTTCGCCGGTGGCGATGTTGATCTGCTCCTGGCGCCGCCCTTCGGACGCCGCAATCAGCGCGCGCTTTTCTCGCTCGGCTGTGATCTGCGCTTGCATCGAGTGGAGGATGGCGGCCGGTGGCGTCAGGTCCTTGATCTCGTAGCGCAGCACCTTCACACCCCAGTTCAGCGCGGCATCGTCCAGCGCGGCCACGACAGAGCTGTTGATGATCTCGCGCTCTTCGAAGGTGCGGTCCAGTTCCATCTTGCCGATCACGCTGCGAAGCGTGGTCTGGGCGAGCTGGGTGATCGCGATGATGTAGTTGGACGAGCCGTAGCTGGCGCGCATCGGGTCGGTCACCTGGAAGTACAGGATGCCATCGACGGTGAGCTGGGTGTTGTCGCGGGTGATGCACACCTGGCTCGGCACATCGAGTGGGATTTCCTTGAGCGAATGCCGATAGGCGACGCGTTCGATGAACGGGACGAGGAAATTCAGGCCCGGTGCCAGTGTGGAGTGGTAGCGGCCCAGGCGCTCGACGATCCAGGCGTTTTGCTGCGGCACCACCTTCACCGAACGCGCGATGAAGAGCACGGCGATGAAGAACGCAATCAGGGCGACGATTTCCATCTGCTGTCCTAGAAATGAAAAAGGTGAGGCGTGGGTGGGGTTCAGCGATGGGCGCGATCCAGCAGCAGCTGCGTGCCTTCGACCGCGACGATGATGTGCTCGCCGGGGGAGGGAGCGTCGGTGCCGGCGTAGCGTGCGCTCCACGCGGCACCACGGTGCGTCACGCGTGCGTGCTGGTCAGCGTCCCAGGCGCCCACCTGGACGCGTGAGCCGACATCGAGGTTGAGGTCGGGGTTCTCTGCTGCACGTGGCCCGGCGGGCTGCTGCTCGCGGCGGCGGTGCCACAGCGCCACGCTCGCGCCGCCCAACGCCGCGGCGATCAGCAATTGCCCGGGAAAGCCCAGGCCCGCATGGGCGGCCAAGGCGCCCGCCGCCGTGCCGATTGCCACCATCAGCAGGTAGAAGGTGCCGGTGACCAGCTCAAGCGCCACCAGTGCGCCGGTGGTCACCCACCAAGCGGTCGACAGGTCCCAGGACATGGTTTTCCTCCGCGTGTCAGCGCAGTGTCTGATTTCGGCGCCATTGTCAACTCGGGGCCATCCATCGGCCCTACACTTCGCGCTTTCCATTTTGAGCCCGCCCGGTCGAGGGGTAGAAGCCATGCAGCGCTTTTCATTTCCCATCGTCATCATCGATGAGGACTTCCGTTCCGAGAACACCTCGGGTCTGGGTATTCGCGCGCTGGCCGAGGCCATGCAGAAAGAGGGCTTCGAGGTCATCGGCGTCACGAGCTATGGCGACCTCTCGCAGTTCGCGCAACAGCAAAGCCGGGCGAGCGCCTTCATCCTGTCGATCGACGACGAAGAGTTCACCCCCGGCCCGGAGCTGGATCCGGCGGTGCTGAACCTGCGCAAGTTCATTGAAGAGATTCGCTTTCGCAACGCCGAGATCCCGATCTACCTGTACGGCGAGACGCGCACCTCGCAGCACATCCCGAACGACATCCTGCGCGAGCTGCATGGCTTCATTCACATGTTCGAGGACACGCCGGAGTTCGTGGCGCGCCACATCATTCGTGAAGCCAAGAGCTACCTGGATTCGCTGGCGCCGCCCTTCTTCGCGGCGCTCGTCGACTACGCGCAGGATGGCTCATATTCGTGGCACTGTCCCGGCCATTCGGGCGGCGTGGCTTTCCTGAAGAGCCCGATCGGGCGCATGTTTCACCAGTTCTTCGGCGAAAACATGCTCCGGGCCGACGTGTGCAACGCGGTGGAAGAGCTTGGTCAGCTGCTCGATCACACCGGGCCGGTGGCAGCCAGCGAGAAGAATGCGGCGCGCATCTTCAATGCCGACCATTGCTTCTTCGTCACCAACGGTACCTCGACGAGCAACAAGATGGTCTGGCATCACAACGTCGCCCCGGGCGATGTGGTGCTGGTCGACCGCAACTGCCACAAATCGATCCTGCACTCGATCATCATGACCGGGGCAGTGCCGGTCTTCCTGACCCCGACGCGCAACCACTACGGCATCATCGGCCCCATCCCCGAGAGTGAGTTCAGCAAGGCGTCGATCCAGAAAAAGATCGCCAACCATCCGCTGCTGAAGGACGTCGACCCGAAGACGGTCCGTCCGAAGATCCTGACCGTGACCCAGAGCACCTACGACGGCGTGCTCTACAACACCGAGACGATCAAGGACAAGCTCGACGGCTGGGTCGACACGCTGCATTTCGATGAAGCCTGGCTGCCCCACGCCGCCTTCCACAAGTTCTACGCCACCTACCATGCGATGGGGCGGGGCGGGCCGCGCCCGAAGCAGGCGATGGTCTATGCCACCCAGTCGACGCACAAGCTGCTGGCGGGTATCAGCCAGGCATCGCAGGTGCTGGTGCAGGAGTCGCAGACGGTCAAACTCGACCGCGACCTGTTCAACGAGGCGTACCTGATGCACACCTCGACATCGCCGCAGTACGCCATCATCGCTTCATGCGACGTGGCCGCGGCGATGATGGAGCCGCCCGGCGGCACCGCGCTGGTGGAAGAAAGCATCCGCGAGGCGCTCGACTTCCGCCGCGCCATGCGCAAGGTCGACAAGGATTACGGCAAGGACTGGTGGTTCAAGGTCTGGGGCCCGGACAAGCTCGCCGCCGAAGACATCGGCAAGCGGGAGGACTGGATCCTGAAGGCCAACGAGAAGTGGCATGGGTTCGGCAATCTGGCCGCCGGCTTCAACCTGCTGGACCCGATCAAATCGACCATCATCACGCCGGGGCTGGATGTGTCGGGCAAGTTCGCCAAGAGCGGCATCCCGGCGTCCATCGTCACCAAGTACCTGGCCGAGCATGGCGTGGTCGTCGAGAAGACCGGGCTGTACTCGTTCTTCATCATGTTCACGATCGGCATCACCAAGGGCCGCTGGAACACGCTGCTGACGGCACTGCAGCAGTTCAAGGACGACTACGACCGCAACCAGCCGCTGTGGCGCATCCTGCCGGAGTTCTGCCAGGCGCACCCGCGCTACGAGCGGATGGGGCTGCGCGATCTCTGTGATGGCATTCATCAGATGTACGCCAAGGGCGACATCGCTCGTCTGACCACCGAGATGTACCTGTCGGACCTGCACCCGGCCATGAAGCCGAGCGATGCGTTCGCGAACATCGCTCGCCGCCGCATCGAACGCGTCGAGATCGACAAGCTCGAAGGGCGCATCACCACCTCGCTGCTGACGCCGTACCCGCCGGGCATTCCGCTGCTGATCCCGGGCGAGCGCTTCAACAAGAAGATCGTCGACTACCTGCGATTCACCCGTGAGTTCAACAAGGCCTTCCCGGGCTTCGACACCGACGTGCACGGCTTGGTGGGCGAAGATCTGCCGAACGGTGACAAGCGCTACTACGTCGACTGCGTGAGGGACTGACGCTCCCACGGCCCCTCCCGGGGCTGCGTTGCCGGCTGCGCCGAGCCAGAGGCGCGGCGCTTCGGCAGGCAGGGACAGGCATCAGGACTGTTCAAGTCCGGCCTCGGCCCCCGAGGGGGCTCGCGCAGCGGTCCGGCGAAGGCGGATCCACATACGCCATTTGATGAAGGGGCAGCGCTGCGCCCCCCTGCAAGTTACTCCTCGCCGGGCATGCCACCGATCATGACGTGGCTGAAGCCGCCATCGACGTAGGTGATCTCGGAGGTCACGCCGGCGGCCAGATCGGACAGCAAGAAGGCGGCGACGTTGCCGACATCTTCGATCGTCACATTGCGGCGCAGCGGAGCGTTCTTCGAGAAGACTTCCAGCAGCTTGCCGAATCCCTTGATGCCCGAGGCGGCGAGGGTCTTGATCGGGCCGGCGGAAATGCCGTTGACTCGGATGCCCTTGGGGCCCAGGCCGGCAGCCAGGTAACGCACGCTGGCTTCCAGCGAGGCCTTGGCCAGGCCCATCGTGTTGTAGGCGGGTACGGCGCGCACGGCGCCCAGGTAGCTGAGCGTCAGCAGCGCGGCGTTGGGGCGCAGGCTGGGCAGGGCGGCCTTCGCGAGCGCGGGGAAGCTGTAGGCGGAGATGTCGTGCGCGATCCGGTAGTTTTCGCGGGTCAGACCATCGAGGAACTCTCCGGCGATCGCCTCGCGCGGGGCGAAGCCGATCGAATGCACGAAACCGTCGAAGCCCTCGGGCCAAGCGGTTTTCAGGTCGGCGAACAGTTTCTCGATCGCGGCGTCGTCACCGACATCGCAGTCGAACACGAGCTTCGAGTCGAACTCGGCCGCGAACTCGGTGATCCGGTCTTTGAAGCGCTCACCGACGTAGCTGAAGGCCAGCTCGGCGCCTTCGCGGCGACAGGCCTGCGCAATGCCGTAGGCGATCGAGCGGTTCGACAACAGGCCAGTGATCAGAAGGCGCTTGCCGGCGAGGAATCCCATGCGGTCTCCGGTGGGGGTGTTGGATTGATGCGCGATTCTCTCATGACAGCCTGTCGGGCCTTGCGGGTATACCTCTCGCGGGCTACAATGCGAGCTTCGCTAGAATTGCGTGACACACACTTGAAAAGTGGGCGGATTCATCCAGCCCATTTTTTTTGCGTTGTCGATTCACGCGTGTAATTCGAGTTTTGAGGGCGGCGAGGGGTTTTCAGGCTGGTTGGCCGATGACCACAAGCTGCATTGAACAAGGGTAATTGCCACTAGATGAGCTGGAGCCAGGCCGTCGAGAAGACGGTGTCAGGGTTGGGTTATGAACTCGTCGATGTCGAGCGTTCGGCAGGCGGGTTGCTGCGTGTCTACATCGACCGCATCCCCGGGAGGGCCTACCCCACAGGTGAACACGAGTTCGTCACCGTCGAGGATTGCGAGGCCGTCACCCGACAGCTCCAGTATGTGCTCGAAGTCGAGAACGTCGACTACGCCCGGCTTGAGGTGTCCTCGCCGGGCTTGGACCGCCCGCTGAAGCGGCCCGAGCACTACGCCCGATTTGCCGGCCAGCAGGTGGAAATCACCTTGAAGCTGCCGTTCCAGGGGCGCAAGAGATTCCAGGGTGCGTTGCACGCCGCCGAAGGCGAGGGCGACGCAGCGGGCTGGCAACTGATTTTCAACGACGGCAAGGTGGACCAGGTTCTGGCCTTTGCCTTCGAAGAGGTTCGCGAAGCCCGGCTCGTGCCGGTGCTCGATTTCAAGGGGCGCCGAGGCAAGGGCGCGTCGGCCAAGCCTTCCGAGGCCGGCGAAACTGACGGAGGTCAAAAAGAATGAACCGCGAAATGCTGATGCTGGTGGATGCGATTTCACGCGAGAAGAGCGTGGAGCGTGACGTGGTGTTTGGCGCCGTCGAGGCAGCGCTGGCCCAGGCCACCAAGAAGCTGCACGGTGGCGAGGTGGACATCCGTGTCACCGTCGACCGCGAAACCGGCGAATACGAGACCTTCCGTCGCTGGCACGTCGTGCCCGATGAGGCCGGCTTGCAGATCCCCGATGCCGAAATCCTCTTGTTTGAGGCCAAAGAGCAGATCGAGGACATCGAGGTCGACGACTACATCGAGGAGCCGGTCGAGTCGGTGCCCATCGGACGCATTGGCGCCCAGGCGGCAAAGCAGGTCATCCTGCAGAAGATCCGCGACGCGGAGCGTGAGCAACTGCTGAACGATTTCCTCTCGCGCGGCGAGAAGATCTTCGTCGGCACCGTCAAGCGCCTGGACAAGGGCGACATCATCGTCGAGTCGGGCCGCGTCGAAGGCCGGCTGAAGCGCAACGAGATGATCCCGAAAGAAAACCTGCGCTCGGGTGACCGTGTGCGGGCCTTCATCGCCGGGATCGATACGGCGGCTCGTGGCCCGCAGATCATGTTGTCGCGTTCTGCGCCGGGTTTCATGGTCGAGCTGTTTGCGCAGGAAGTGCCTGAGATCGAGCAGGGCCTGCTCGAGATCAAGAGCTGCGCACGTGATCCGGGCTCGCGCGCCAAGATCGCTGTCGTGTCTCATGACAAGCGCGTCGATCCGATCGGCACGTGCGTTGGCGTGCGCGGTTCTCGCGTCACGGCCGTGACGAACGAACTGGCTGGCGAACGCGTGGACATCGTGCTGTGGTCGGAAGACCCCGCGCAGTTCGTGATCGGTGCACTGGCGCCGGCGAACGTGCAGTCGATCGTTGTCGACGAAGAAAAGCACGCGATGGACGTGGTGGTGGACGAGGAGAACCTCGCGATCGCCATCGGCCGCGGTGGCCAGAACGTGCGTCTGGCATCGGAGCTGACGGGCTGGCGCATCAACATCATGACTGCCGAAGAATCTGCCGCCAAGCAGGCAGAAGAATCCGGCTCGATTCGCAAGCTGTTCGTCGAGAAGCTCGATGTCGACGAGGAAGTCGCCGATATCCTGATCGAGGAGGGTTTCACCAGCCTCGAAGAAGTGGCGTACGTGCCTCTTCAGGAAATGCTGGAGATCGAAGGCTTCGACGAAGACACTGTCTCTGAGCTGCGCAATCGCGCCAAAGACGCTCTGTTGACGATGGAAATCGCCCGCGAAGAGAAGGTCGACGAGGTGTCTCAGGACCTTCGCGACCTCGAGTTTGAAGGCAAGGGGCTCATGCCCGACCTGATCGCCAAACTGGCGGACGGCGGCGTGCATACCCGTGACGATCTGGCCGACCTCGCGGTCGACGAGCTCGTCGAGATGACCGGCGTGGATGACGCGCAGGCCAAGGCTCTGATCATGAAGGCGCGTGAACATTGGTTCAACGCTTGATCAGCCAACACCCGAAGCGCCCACGAGATACCGGCATCAAGATCAAGGAAATCCAGACATGGCAGTGACCACCGTCGCCCAACTCGCCACGGAGCTGAACCGGCCCGCGGCGACACTGCTCGAGCAGCTGCAGTCGGCCGGCGTCGCCAAGAAGTCCCCGGATGATTCGCTCACCGAGTCCGACAAGGAACGGCTGCTCGAACATCTGCGCAGTACCCATGGCACCGCAGGCAGTGATCGCAAGAAGATCACGCTCACCCGCAAGTCGACCAGCGAAATCAAGCAGGCCGATGCATCCGGCAAGGCCCGCACCATCCAGGTCGAGGTGCGCAAGAAGCGCGTCTTCGTCAAGCGCGATGACGTGCCGGGCAACCAGGCTGAAGAAGAAGTCACACCGGCCGCCCCGGTGATCGACCAGGCGGAGCTGGAGCGCCGCGAGGAAGAGGCTCGCCGTCAGGCTGAGCTGATTCGTCGCCAGGAAGAAGAGCTCGCCGAAAAACGTCGCCAGCGCGAAGAGCGCGAGGAGCGTGAACGGATCGAGCGCGCCGAGCGCGAGGCTGCCGAGAAGGCCGCCGCTGAGGCGGCCGCTGCGGCGAAGGCGGCCGCCGAAGCGGCAGCGCAGGCCCAGGCCGCTCTTGCCAAGGCCGCGGCTCCCGCACCAGCGCCCGCCCAGGCGGCGGCTGAGGCGCCTGCTCCTGTGGCGGCCCCGGCCCCGGCAGCCCCTGCTCCTGCGGCCGCCCCCGCGGCGACGCCGAAGCCGGCACTGCGCGTGATCAAGGCCGCCGATGCGGACGCGGAAGAGAAGCAGCGCATGGCTGATCTCGAACGGCGACGCAAGGCGGCCGAAGCGGAAGCGGCAGCCATCCGCGACATGATGGCCCGCAAAAACAAGGTGATGGTCGCCAAGAAGCCGGAAGAGCCGAAGCCGGCTGAAGCGGCGAAGGAAGGCATCAAGGGCACGATCCACAAGGCCAAGGCCGCACCGGGTACGGCGCCGGCGCCAGCCGCCACGGCGGGTGCGGCCAAGCCCGGCGACAAGAAGTCGGTCAAGTCCGAAAAGTTGTCGTCGAGCTGGGCGGATGACGCGAAGAAGCGCGGCGCGCCGGCCAAGGGCCGCACCGACTCCGCGGGCGCCGGTCGCCCGGGTTGGCGTGCGCCTCGTGGTGGTCGCCGCGGCGATTCGCGCGATGGTGGCCAGGCCTCCAACTTCCAGGCCCCGACCGAACCGGTGGTGCAAGAGGTGCACATCCCCGAGACCATCTCGGTGGCTGACCTCGCCCACAAGATGTCTGTCAAGGCCTCCGAGGTCATCAAGCAGTTGATGAAGCTGGGCCAGATGGTCACCATCAACCAGCAGCTGGACCAGGAGACCGCGATGATCCTGGTCGAGGAAATGGGCCACAAGGCGCTGGCCGCCAAGCTGGACGATCCGGAAGCTTTCTCGGAAGAGGAAGAAGCCGCAGCGGGTGGCGAAGAGCTGCCGCGTGCGCCAGTCGTCACCGTCATGGGTCACGTTGACCACGGCAAGACCTCGCTGCTGGATTACATCCGTCGCAGCCGTGTGGCCGCGGGCGAAGCCGGCGGCATTACCCAGCACATTGGTGCTTACCACGTGGAAACGCCGCGCGGCATGATCACCTTCCTGGACACCCCGGGTCACGCGGCCTTCACGGCGATGCGCGCTCGCGGTGCCAAGGCCACCGACATCGTCATCCTGGTGGTGGCGGCGGACGACGGCGTGATGCCGCAGACGAAGGAAGCGATCCACCATGCCAAGGCGGCGGGCGTGCCCATCGTCGTGGCGATGAACAAGATCGACAAACCCGATGCCAATGCCGAGCGCGTGAAGAGCGAGCTGGTGGCGGAGCAGGTCGTGCCGGAAGAGTTTGGCGGCGATTCGCCGTTCGTGCCCGTGTCGGCCAAGACCGGTCAGGGCGTCGACGATCTGCTGGAACAGGTGCTGCTGCAGGCCGAAGTGCTGGAGCTGAAGGCACCGGCCGAAGCCATGGCCAAGGGCATCGTGATCGAAGCCCGTCTGGACAAGGGCCGTGGTCCGGTGGCGACGGTGCTGGTTCAGTCGGGCACGCTGAAGCGCGGCGATGTGGTGTTGGCTGGCGCGAGCTACGGCCGCGTGCGGGCGATGCTGGACGAAGATGGCAAGAACACCGCCGAGGCGGGCCCGTCGATCCCGGTGGAGATCCAGGGCCTCACCGAAGTGCCGCAGGCTGGTGACGAGTTCATGGTGCTGGCCGATGAGCGCCGCGCCCGTGAAATCGCCACCTTCCGCCAAGGCAAGTACCGCGACGTGAAGCTGGCCAAGCAGCAGGCCGCCAAGCTCGAGAACATGTTCGAGAACATGGGCGAAGGCCAGGCGCAGACGCTGCCGCTGATCATCAAGGCCGACGTGCAAGGCTCCCAGGAAGCGTTGGCGACCTCGCTGCTCAAGCTGTCGACCGAAGAGGTCAAGGTTCAGATCGTGCACGCCGCGGTCGGTGGCATCAGCGAGTCGGACGTCAACCTGGCGATCGCCTCGAAGGCCATCATCATCGGCTTCAACACCCGTGCAGACGCCGGTGCGCGCAAGCTCGCCGAGGGCAATGGTGTCGACATCCGCTACTACAACATCATCTACGACGCAGTAGACGAGGTGAAGGCGGCGATGAGCGGCATGCTGGCGCCCGAGCAGAAGGAAGAGGCGTTGGGTACGGCCGAGATCCGCAAGGTGTTCGTGGCGTCCAAGATCGGCACGGTCGCCGGCTCCATGGTCACCTCGGGCCTGGTTCGCCGCAACGCGAAGTTCCGCCTGCTGCGCGACAACATCGTCATCTACACGGGCGAGGTCGATTCGGTCCGCCGCGAGAAGGACGACGTTCGCGAGGTCAAGGAAGGCTTCGAGTGCGGTATCAAGCTCAAGAACTACAACGACATCGCCGAGGGCGATCAGCTGGAGTTCTTCGAAGTCAAGGAAGTGGCGAGAACGCTTTGACCCCCACGCTCCCTGCCGGTCGCTGCCCCCCGAGGGGGCTTCTGCAGCGGCCGGGCAGAGCCGGATCCGCGCAGACGGCTTGATGAGCGGCCGCTCCCTTGGGAGCGCCGCTTGCAGTCAAGGGAGCCCCGCCTCGGCGGGGCTTCCTACTTGGAGGACCGATCATGAGACACAAAAAGAGCATCCCCAACCGCAGCCACCGCGTGGCCGACCAGATCCAGCGTGATCTGGCGGAGCTGATCCGCGAGCTGAAGGATCCCCGCATCGGCATGGTCACGATCAATGCCGTCGAGGTCACGCCCGACTACGCGCACGCCAACGTGTACTTTTCGCTGTTGGTGGGCGACCCGGTGGAGTGCGAGGCGGCGCTGAATGAGGCGGCGGGGTTCATTCGCAATGGCCTGTTCAAGCGCCTGGCCATCCACACCGTGCCGACCTTGCATTTCAAGTTTGACCAGACGACCGAGCGAGCCGCCGATCTGAACGCGCTGATCCTGCGCGCCAACGCGAGCCGTGCCAAGGACGACGAAGACCAAGCCCCGTGATTCCCTCGCAGCGTCCCCGCGTGCCGCGCCGTGCCCTGCATGGTGTGTTGTTGCTCGACAAGCCCGTGGGCCTGTCGAGCAACGATGCATTGCAAAAAGCCAAGCGCCTGTTCCGCGCCGAAAAGGCGGGACACACCGGCACACTCGACCCGCTGGCCTCGGGCTTGCTGCCCATCTGCTTTGGTGCGGCCACGAAGTTCAGCCAGGTGAGCCTGGACGCCGACAAGGCCTACACCGCGGTGCTTCGCCTGGGCCAGCGCACCGCGGGCGGTGACCGCGAAGGCGAAGTCATCGAAGAGCGGCCCGTGGATGTGACGGCCGAGCAATTGGCGGCCGCCTGCGCCGCATTCGTCGGGCAGATCGATCAGGTGCCGCCGATGCACTCGGCACTGAAGAAAGACGGCAAGGCGCTGTACGAGTACGCGCGCGCCGGCATCGAGGTCGAGCGCGAGGCTCGGCGCGTCACGATTCACGCCGTCGACATCCTTGCATGGGACGATTCGGCGCTGGAGCTCACCGTTGCCGTGCGGTGCAGCAAGGGCACCTACATCCGAACGCTGGCTGAGGATATCGGCGAGCGGCTGGGTTGCGGTGCGCACCTGGCGGCATTGAGGCGAACGGAAACCGGCAGCGTCACCCTGGCAGGAGCCATCACGCTCGATGCCTTGGCGGCATTGGACGAGCCGGCGCGGGATGCGTTGATTCACCCCCCGGATTGCCTGCTGGCGGGCTGGCCGCAACTTCGGCTGGCCGAGGCCGAGGCGGCACGTTTCCTGTCGGGCTTGCGTCGACGGGTGAACGAGCCGGATCAGCCCGCCGTCCGAGTCTACGGCCCCGAACCTGCCGCCTTCCTGGGCAGCGCCCACATCTCCGCCGGCGAATTGATCGCCGACCGCCTGCTGAGCCCGATCGAGGTGCAGGCCCTGATTCAAGTTACCGAGAGCACGACATGACCCGCCAGATTCGCAACATCGCCATCATTGCCCACGTCGACCATGGGAAAACCACCCTGGTCGACCAACTGCTGCGCCAAAGCGGCACCTTCCGTGAGAACGAGAAGGTGGCCGAGCGGGTGATGGACAGCAACGACATCGAAAAAGAGCGGGGCATCACCATCCTGGCGAAGAACTGCGCCGTGGAATGGAAGGGCACGCACATCAACATCGTCGACACCCCGGGCCACGCGGACTTTGGCGGCGAGGTCGAGCGCGCGCTGTCGATGGTCGACGGTGTGGTGCTGCTGATCGATGCGCAGGAAGGCCCGATGCCTCAAACCCGCTTCGTGACCAAGAAGGCGCTGGCGCTGGGCCTCAAGCCGATCGTCGTCGTCAACAAGGTCGACAAGCCCGGTTCACGTCCCGACTACGTCATCAACGCCGCCTTTGAGCTGTTCGACAAGCTGGGCGCCAACGATGAGCAGCTGGATTTCCCCGTGGTCTATGCCTCGGGCCTGAACGGCTGGGCCTCGCTGGAAGAAGGCACGCCCGGCGAGCAGTGGGGCCAGGACATGACTGCGCTGTTCGACACCGTGCTCAAGCACGTGCCTGCCCACCAGGGTGATCCGGCTGCGCCGCTGCAGTTGCAGATCTCCTCGCTGGACTATTCCACCTATGTCGGTCGGATCGGCGTCGGCCGGGTCAACCAGGGCACGATCAAGCCCGCGATGGATGTGGTCGTGATGGAGGGCCCGGGCGGCAAGACGGTCAAGGGCCGCATCAACCAGGTGTTGACGTTCGAAGGGCTGGAGCGCGTGCAGGCCGCTGAAGCGGGCCCGGGCGACATCGTGCTGATCAACGGCATCGAAGAGATCGGCATCGGCGTGACGGTGACCGATCCGCTCAACCCCCAGCCATTGCCGATGCTGAAGGTCGACGAGCCGACGCTGACGATGAACTTCTGCGTCAACACCTCGCCGCTGGCCGGCCGTGAAGGCAAGTTCGTCACCAGCCGCCAGATCTGGGACCGGCTGCAGAAAGAGCTGCAACACAACGTGGCGCTGCGCGTGAAAGAGACCGACGAAGACGGCATCTTCGAAGTCTCGGGCCGCGGTGAACTGCACCTGACCATCCTGCTGGAAAACATGCGCCGCGAGGGCTACGAGCTGGCCGTGTCGAAGCCGCGCGTGGTGTTCCACGAGGTGAACGGCGAGAAGCACGAGCCGATCGAGCTGGTGACGGCCGACGTCGAAGACACCCACCAGGGTGGCGTGATGCAAGCGCTGGGCGAGCGCAAGGCCGAGCTGGTCAACATGGAGACCGACGGCAATGGCCGTGTCCGGCTGG
The DNA here is from genome assembly GCF_038066555.1 of Ideonella lacteola. Taxonomy (NCBI): domain Bacteria; kingdom Pseudomonadati; phylum Pseudomonadota; class Betaproteobacteria; order Burkholderiales; family Sphaerotilaceae; genus Ideonella; species Ideonella lacteola. The sequence goes on from NZ_JBBUTG010000023.1 coordinate 13,437, forward strand.
AGTACCGCATTCCGGCGCGTGGCCTGATCGGCTTCTCGAACGAGTTCATGAACCTGACCCGCGGCACGGGCCTGATCAGCAACATCTTCGACGGCTACGAGCCCCACAAGGGTGAGATCGAAGGCCGCAAGAACGGCGTGCTGATCAGCATGGATGACGGCGAAATCTTCACCTACGCGCTGGGCAAGCTGGACGACCGTGGCCGCATGTTCGTCAAGCCGGGCGATCCGGTGTACGAAGGCCTGATCATCGGCATCCACAGCCGTGACAACGACCTGGTCGTCAATGCCACGCGCACCAAGCAGCTGACCAACTTCCGCGTCAGCGGCAAGGAAGACGCGATCAAGATCACGCCGCCGATCGACCTGACGCTGGAATACGCCGTCGAGTTCATCGCCGACGACGAACTGGTCGAAATCACGCCCAAGAGCATCCGGGTGCGCAAGCGCTTCCTCAAGGAACACGACCGCAAGCGTGCGTCGCGAGAGTCTGCGTAACGCGGTTGACGCTCAGGCACGAGCGCTTGCGCTCGTGCGGCGCAGAGTGTTGGGCTCCCCCGAGCCCCCTCCAGGAGGGGGCTCCAGTTTGAATCTTGCCCGCGCTTCTTCGAGGGCGCTCTGTTCATGACCCATCGCCGTGCCGTGTTCGTGATGATCGTGGTGACCCTGCTGTGGAGCACGGCAGGCGTCATCACGCGGCATCTGGAGCAGGCGAGGGCGTTTGAGGTCACGTTCTGGCGCAGCCTCTTCAATGCCGCCGGCTTGATCGTGTTGGTCGGTTGGTTGCGTGGCCCGCAGGCGCTGGTGCAGCGTGTGCGCACGGGCGGCATGGTTCTGTGGGGCTCAGGCCTGTGCTGGAGCGTGATGTTCACCGCCTTCATGGTGGCGATCACGATGACCACCGTGGCCAACGTGCTCGTGGTGATGGCCACGGCGCCGTTGTTCACCGCGCTGCTTTCGCGCTTCTTGCTGAACCACCGCCTGCCGGCTCGCACCTGGGCCGCGATTCTGGTGGCCGGTGGTGGCATTGCCTGGATGTACGGCACCGACATCAGCGGCGCGGGCGGCAGCCATGTGCTGGGCACCGCGGTGGCGATGGGCGTGCCGATGGCTGGCGCTATCAACTGGACCTTGATTCAACACGCCTCGCGCGGCGAAGCGTCGGCCGACATGCTGCCTGCGCTGCTGATCGGCGCTCTCATTTCGGCCGCTGTGACCCTGCCGATCGCTTGGCCGCTCCAGGCGTCAGGCGCCGATATCGGCTGGCTGGCCCTGCTGGGTGTGACGCAACTGGCCATCCCGTGCGTGATGGCGGTGACCGCGGCACGTACCTTGTCCGCCCCAGAGGTGGCACTGCTGGCCTTGCTGGAGGTGCTGTTCGGTGTGGCCTGGGCCTGGATGGGCGCGGGTGAAGAACCGTCCAGCGCGGTGCTGATCGGCGGAGCGCTGGTGCTGGGTGCACTGGCCGGCAACGAGCTGGTGGCGCTGTGGCGCAAACCCGCGGCGGCCGTGGCCTGATGGACTTGACTTGTCTTGGATGTATCGATGAGCACGACCCCCAACCCCGATCTGCAGGTGCTGTCTGAGCGCCGTGGCCGCCTCGGCCTGATCACGCTGAACCGCGCCCCGGCGCTCAACGCCTTGTCGCTCGGCATGATCCGTGAGCTGACACGGCTGCTGCGCCAGTGGGAGAACGATGACCACATCGACGCTGTGCTGGTGCAAGGCGCTGCGCGGCCGGGCAAAGCGCCCGCCTTTTGCGCAGGTGGCGACATTCGCTTTTTCCACCAGGCCGCATTGGCCGGCGACAGCAAGCTCGAAGACTTCTTCACCGAAGAGTACGCGCTCAACCATCTGATCCACGACTACCCGAAGCCCTACATCGCCTGGATGGACGGCATCTGCATGGGCGGTGGCATGGGCATCAGCCAGGGTGCGTCGCACCGGGTGGTCACCGAGCACAGCAAGCTCGCCATGCCCGAGACCCACATCGGCCTGTTCCCGGATGTGGGCGGCGGTTGGTTCCTCTCGCGTTGCGCGGGCCACCTGGGCGAATACCTGGCCTTGACCGGCCACGTGCTCAAGGCGGCCGATGCCATCGCCTGCGGGCTGGCAGACATCGAATTGCCGTCGGCCGCGTTGCCCGACGTGATCGAGGCCTTGGCCGCCATGCCGTGGCTGACGCCACAGAGCATTTCCGACGCGCTGCGCCAACGCGCCGCCACGGCCTCGGCGGGCTCGCTCGCCGCCCAGCGGCCCGACATCGACAGGCACTTCGCGGGCGCCAGCATCCACGCGATTGAGCAGTCGTTGGTCGCCGACGCTTGCGAATGGGCCCAGGCCACCCTGACGGCTTTGCACAAGCAGTCCCCGCTGATGATGGCGGTGACGCTCGAGCAAGTGCGCCGCGCGCGATCGATGACCCTGGCCGAAGACCTGCGCATGGAGCGCGACCTGGTGCGCCACTGCTTCCAGCTGCGCCCGGGCCTGGCCAGTGAGACTGTCGAAGGCATTCGCGCCTTGGCTGTCGACAAAGACCACTCGCCTCGCTGGAGCCCGGCGAACATCGCCGAGGTGACCACCGAGATGGTGGCGCCGTTCTTCGACAGCCCCTGGCCCGCCTGGGCACATCCGCTGGCCCACCTGCGCTGATCGAGCGGTGCTCCCCCGTTGCGCGGGTGGAGCACGCCGGCGCGCTAGGGCGAGCCCCAGGCGGCCATCGGTGCTGGGCGGCATAGCATGGGTCGTCTCACTCTCAGCAGGCGAATCGAACCATGCTTCAGCTCAGCGGCCTGGACGCGACCTTTCTCTACATCGAGTCGCCGGAGATGCCCATGCACGTGGGCGCTCTGCACATGCTGGAGTTGCCGGCCGGCTACCGCGGGCGCTTCGTGAAGGACCTGCGGGCGCTGATGGCAGCGCGGCTTCCACTGATGCCCGCATTGCGGCGGCGTCTGTGGTGGATGCCGCTGAACATGGCCAACCCGGTGTGGGTCGACGCGGTGCCCGACCTGGCGAAACACATCGTCGAATTCAAGCTGCCCGTTTCTGCCAAGAAGGGCGATGGTCTGGCGGAGCTGCATGCGGCGGTGGGGCAACTGCATCCGCAACTGCTCGACCGCAGCCGGCCGTTGTGGATGTTCCATGTGCTCGAAGGCTTGGGGCCATCGACCGACGGCCGAAAGCGCGTGGGCTTGTACAGCCAGGTGCACCATGCGGCGGTGGACGGCCAGGCCGCGGTGGCGCTGGCCAACATCCTGTTTGACCTGACGCCCGAACCGCGGGCGATCGAGGTGCGGCCATCCAAACGCGCCAAGACCTTCCGTCATGACATGGCCGAGATGCTGCGTGGCGCCATCGCCGGGCAGGCCATGCAGGTGGCCAAGCTGATTCGAGAGTTGCCGGCTGCGGCCTCAGGCGTGACGGGGGCGGCCCTCAGCGCGGCCAGGAACACCTCGTGGCTGGGCAAGAGCCACGGCAAGGTCAGCAACCTGGCGCTGGCACCGCGCACGGCGCTCAACGCGTCCGTGACCCCGAGCCGCGCCTTCGCCAGTTTGTCTTTGCCATTGGGTGAGATGAAGTCACTGGCCAAGTTGCATGGGTGCAGCCTGAATGATGTGGTGCTGTTCGTCTGCGCGAGCGGCTTGCGGAAGTACTTTGCCCAGCGCGGGTGGCCGATTCCGCGCAAGCCCATGGTGGCTGCGGTGCCGATCTCGCTGCGTCAGCCCGGCGACACTTCGTCCGACAACCAGGCTTCGCTCAGCTTCATCAGCCTGGGGACCCACCTCGCAGACCCGCAAAAGCGCCTGGCGCACATCAAGGCGGCGTCCGCCTCCATGAAGGCCACCATGGGTTCGCTGAAGAGCGTGCTGCCGACCGATTTCCCCAGCCTCGGCATTCCGTGGCTGATCGAAGCGGCCCGGTCCATGTACGGCAAGGCTCGGGTGGCTGAAAAGATCCCGCCGGTGGCCACGCTCACCATCTCCAACGTGCCGGGTCCGCAGGTGCCGCTGTACCTGGCGGGCGCGCGCATGTTGACGAACTACCCGACAAGCATCGTGGTGCATGGCCTGGCCCTGAATGTCACGGTGCAGAGTTTCGACACCCACATGGACTTCGGGATGATGGCCGACGCCGAGGCCATGCCGGATGTGTCGCGACTGGCCGACGCGGTGCAGGCCGCTTACGGCGAACTGCAGTGGTTGCCTGCGCCGGACGCCGGGGCCTCGGCGACCTCGGGCCGGGCAGGGCGTCAGGCCAATGCGCGTTCGCGCGCATCCAAAGCATCTGCACCCAAAGCACCCGAAGCCAAGCCCTCCGCCCGGCCGACGCCCGACGAAAAACCCAAGGGCCGTTCGGCAGCGACGCCGCGACCCGCGCCAGGGCGCCGTTCCGCCACATCGGCGCGGCGCCAACCTGTCACGAAGGCGACAGGCGCCTAGGGCAAGCGCCCGACTCAGGCGGGGGTGGGGCTGGCTAAGATCGCCCCATGTCCGAGCATGACAACGATTCCAACCCGCCGCGCGCGCCGGGGCTATTGAAACTCGCTCTCGAAGGCCGCGCGCCGTGGGAGTTTGCCGCCTTGCTGGCCAGCGCCCCGTGGCTGCGCCAACTGCCTGCGGGAGATGGTCATCCGGTCGTCGTGTTCCCGGGCCTGGGCGTCTCCGATTTCAGCACCGTGCCGATGCGCAATTTCCTGCGCGATCGCCGCTACGAACCGCACCCGTGGCACCAGGGCTTCAACTTCGGCCCGAGAGATGGGGTGCTGGAGGCTTGTGTGGCACAGATCGAGCGCTTGAGCGATCACCACAGCCGCAAGGTGAGTCTGGTGGGGTGGAGCCTGGGGGGCGTCTACGCGCGAGAGCTGGCCAAGATGCTGCCTGATCGGGTGCGCTGCGTGGTCACGCTCGGCTCGCCTTTCGGTGGGCATCCGAGGGCCACCAACGCGTGGCGCTTCTTTGAGCTTGTCAGCGGCAAATCGGCCCATGACCCGGAGGTGATGGCCGAAATTCGCCGCCCACCGCCTGTGCCCACCACCTCGATCTATTCACGCACCGACGGCGTCGTCAGCTGGCGCTGCAGCCTCAACCCGCCGCTGCCCCACACCGAAAACATCGAGCTCAAGGCCAGCCACATCGGCATGGGGCTGAACCCGTTGACGATGTACCTCATCGCCGATCGGCTGAGGCAGCCCGAAGGCGCATGGCGCGCCTTTGACACCGCGGGGCTGCGCCGTTGGTTCTTCAAGACGACCACCGGGCATTCGCCCGACGCACCGGCTCAGGCGGCCTGAGCCTCATGCAAATCAGCGCGAACGACATCTCGATCGAGGTCGAGGACGAGGGCCTGCCTAACGGTGAGCCGCTGTTGCTCATCATGGGCCTGGGCATGCAGCTGACGAGTTGGCCCGCCGAAATGGTGCAGGCCTTGGTATCGCGGGGCTTTCGTGTGATTCGGCTGGACAACCGCGATGCCGGCTTGAGCCAGGGGTTCGATCATCTGGGCGTGCCCAACCTTCCCCTGGCCACGCTCCAGCATGTGTTTCATTGGCCGGTGAAAGCGCCGTATCGCCTCGCGGACATGGCACTCGATGCGCTCGGTGTGCTGGATGCGCTCGGCATCCAGCGGGCCCATGTGTGCGGCGCCTCTCTCGGTGGCATGGTGGCCCAGCATCTGGCGGCGTCGCATCCGCAACGGGTGAAGAGCCTCAATCTGATGATGACGACCAGTGGGTCGCGCCGCCTGCCGCAGGCCACATTGGCCGCGCGGCGGGTGATGCTGCAGCGCGCGAGGTCGCCGGACCTGCAGGCGCTGCTCGACCACTACGCCCATGTCTTCCAGGTGATCGGCAGCCCCGACTACCGGCCCGATCCGGCCGAGTTTCGCGAGCGCATGCACGCCAACCTGCAGCGCGCCTGGCGGCCCACCGGCACCTTGCGCCAACTGGTGGCGGTGGCGGCCGACGGCGACCGCACGCCGATGCTGGCGCAGATCCAGGCGCCTACCCACGTGATCCACGGCGAGGCGGACCCGCTCATCCCGGTGGACAACGGCCGTGACCTCGCGCGCCGTATCGCGGGCGCGTCTGGTGACTTCATCGCGGGCATGGGTCACGATCTGCCATTGCCTTTGGTGCCTCGATTCGTGCAAGGCATCTCGGCCAACGCCGCGCGCGTGGCCTGAGTCCAGACAGGCACCGATAATTCGAGGGTGAATGCCCCTGAGTTGTCGGTCGCCTCCAGCGCGGCCCTGTTTCCCGAGCCCGGTGTGCCCGATTGGCGCCTCAGCGTGGCGCCCATGATGGACTGGACGGATCGGCACTGCCGCTACTTCCACCGTCTCATCACCAAGCGCACGCGCCTTTACACCGAGATGGTCACCACCGGCGCTTTGCGCCACGGCGATCAACCTCGCCACCTCGACTACAACCCCGAAGAGCATCCGCTGGCGCTGCAACTGGGTGGCAGCGAGCCCGACGAGCTGGCGTTTTGCACGCAGTTGGCGCGGCGCTGGGGCTACGACGAGGTGAACCTGAACTGCGGTTGCCCCAGTGAACGCGTGCAGCGTGGCGCATTCGGCGCCTGCCTGATGAATGAACCGGCCCTGGTGGCCGATTGCGTGAAAGCCATGGTCGACGTGGCCGATGGTTTGCCCGTCACGGTCAAGCACCGCATCGGCATCGACAAGGAAGAAGGGTATGGCTTTGTGCGCGATTTTGTGGGCACGGTCGCCGCGGCGGGCTGCCGCGTGTTCATCGTGCATGCGCGCAATGCGTGGCTCAAGGGCCTGAGCCCGAAGGAGAACCGCGAGATTCCACCGCTGCGCTACGAGGTGGTCTACCAGCTCAAGCGCGACTTCCCGCAGCTCACGATCGTGCTCAATGGCGGTGTGCAGGACAACGATGCCATTGCGCATCACCTGCAGCATGTCGATGGCGTGATGCTGGGGCGAGAGGCCTACCACAACCCTTGGCTCATGGCCGGGTGGGATCGCCGCTTCTATGGCGAGAACAGCCCCGCGCCAGACCGTGCAGTGGTCGAGTCGGCGATGGTCGCGCACATGAGTCAGTTGGCTGGGCGCCACGGCATTCCGTGGTCACATGTGGCGCGCCACATGCTGGGCCTGCGCCACGGACAGGCTGGCGCGCGCAAGTGGCGTCAGATCTGGTCGGACCATCGGCTCAAGACGCAGCCCCCCCACGAAGTGAGTGCAGCGGCCCTGTCCGCGCTCGACCCAGCGGCGAGATAATCCCGCCCGCCCGGTGATCCCGGGTTGTGGATGGGATCGAAGGAACTCCAATGAATTGCCGTACTTCGCGCCGACAGCGGCGCTTGGGTGTGGTTGGTGCCGCGCCCGCGGTCCGCCGTGCCGTGTCTGTCGTCTTGGCTGCCGTGGGCGTTTGGGGTTCGATGTCGGCCCATGCCGACACGATGACGATCTACAAGGTCACCGAGTTGTTGATCGGCCCCAAGAGCGATGTCACGCTGTACTCCAGCGCCAAGGCGATCAACAAGGGCGGCAAGACGGCTGTCGAGTACGGGTACTCGGTTTCAGGCTTCGCGGCGGCGAGCTGCGCCAAGGCCGCCTGCACCCAGATCCCCGAGCTGCAGGTCCGTTCTTTCCCCGCCACGTCGCCCGCGGGCATCAACGACGCGGGCCATGTCACCGGCAGCTCATTCGCCGGCTTCACCACCCACGCATTCCTCTGGAACGGCACCCAGTCGATCGACCTGGGTGGCCTGCCGGAGGACGGCTGCAACGGTTGCATGCTCGACAGCTATGGTCGGGACATCAACAACAAGGGCCAAGTGGTTGGCGTGGCCTACAACCTCAGCGGCAGCGCGCGCGCGTTCCTCTACAAGGACGCACTGATGCGCAACCTTGGCACGCTGGGTGGCGACTTCAGCGCGGCCTACGCGCTGAACGACAAGGGCGATATCGTCGGCGTCTCGACCCAATCGACGGGCGAGCAACATGCGTTCCTTTACCGGGCCGGCAGCATGTCGGATCTGGGCACCCTCGGCGGCACCCACTCGGCAGCCTTCGGCGTGAATGAGTTGCGCCAGATCGTCGGCTGCTCGACGCTGGTGGGTGACACCGAGCAACGCGCCTTCTTGCACCAGCAAGGCGCGATGACGCCGCTGCCGTCGCTGGGCGGCAATGACGCCTGTGCGATGGGCATCAACCGCAACGGCTGGGCCGTGGGCTATGCCAGCGATGGCGTCAACCCGAATCCCCGTGGCGTGTTGTGGCAGCCCGGCGCGTTGGTGATCGACCTCAACACCCGCCTGGATGCGAAGACGGGCAAGAACTGGGTCATCACCGAAGCGCGCGCCATCAACGACAACGGATTGATCGTGGCCACCGGCGAGCACAACGGAATCACCCGCGCTGCGCTGCTGACCCCCGTGCAGGTCGAGGTCCCGTCGGCCACGCTCCAATAGACGTGCCGCTCAGGGCACACGCCGTGCCTGTTTCTCCCGCTGGCTCTTCTGCTGACATCGACGTCGACTTCTGCGTGACTCTCGTCACAGCCTGAGCGGCTTAGGGATGGCGAATGGCTTGACACCGGTGCTTCATGTCGCTCGCTGAGGCGCGCATGGGGCACGCCAGGACTGGGAGTTCACGGTGCAGGTCTATCGATTCATTCGATCTGTTGCAGTTGGGTTCTTCGTTTTACTGGGCTGGTGTGCCACGGGGGCGATCGCAGCGCCTTCCTATCGGCTGATCGAGCTGCCGTTCATCGGGCCGCCTGACGATCCGTTCAACGACACCTCGGCGACGGCGATCAACCGGGTGGGCGATACGGCCGTCAACTTCTACGGTGCGTTCGGATCGAGCGCGCTGCACTGCAACCGCCTTTCGTGCGTGACCGTGCCGCCGCTCTACGTGCCGCACTGGCCGGCGGTCTCGGCGGGAGGCATCAACGACGCGGGGCTCGTGTTGGCGACGTCGGCCGATCTGTCGCTGAGCACCCACGCGCTGGTGTTTGACGGCACGACCAACACCCGCATCTACGGCTTGCCGGACGACCTGTGCGGCGGCTGCTTCAACGACAGTTACGGCCGCGGCATCAACAACCGCGGGCAGGTGGTGGGCAGTGCCATGGGCAGCGATGGCCGGGAGCGCGCCTTCATCTGGCAGGCGGGCAACTTGCAAGAGCTGGGCACGCTGGGCGGAAGCCGCAGTACCGGCACGGCGATCAACGATCATGGCGACGTGGTGGGCTACGCCAGTACCGCCAGCGGTGCCACCCATGCCTTCGTGTACCGCCGAGGCCGCATGACCGATCTGGGCACGCTGGGTGCCGACTGGGCTGAGGCCTATGGCATCAACGGTGCACGCCAAGTGGTGGGGTGTTCAGGCCTGCCCGACGGGCAGACGCGGCCATTCACCTATTCGAATGGCCAGATGTCGGCCTTGCCTTCGCTCGGTGGCCCCACCGGGTGTGCCACTGGCATCAATCAGGGCGGCTTCATCGTGGGAACCGCCACCACGCCGGCCCAGGAAGAGCACGGCTTCGTCCATGACGGCGCTCGCACCTGGGACCTGAATGACCGGATCAGTGCCAGCGCCCGTGCCAAATGGCTGATCATCGGGGCCTCGGCGATCAATCACCGCGGCATGATCGCGGCCACCGGCATGAACCGGCAGAACGGGGTCGTGCGCGCCTTGTTGCTCTGGCCCAGGCCTGAATCGACGACGCAGCAGTGAGGCTGCCTACTGCAGATGGGCTCAGCCTCTCGACCGTTCAGGTCGGGCGCTGGCCCGGCCAGAGGCTGCGGGCGGCCTCGCAGGCGCTGTCATTCCAATCATTGACACAGCGGCTTTTCACGAGGCTGCACATCGCCTCGCCAGAGGCGCGTATCTCGTTGTAGGCGGCCGCATCGATCGCGCCCACTCCCGCCACGAACACTTGGCTGGCGGCCGGGCTGTTGGCGCCGGCGCGGTCGCGCTGAGCCACACAGGCTTCCCGAGTCATGGCTTCAACGCAGCGGGCCACCAACGCGTTCAGTTCATGCTCGGCAGGTGCTGGCGGGCGCGACCAGCGGCTGGCCGCCAGCCCCAGTGAGATCGCCGCTGCCAAGCCAAGGGCCGCGGTGATGAGGGTTCGCCGCGAGCGGCGGTTCACGGCAGGTTCAGCGCCTTGATCCGGGCGAGGCAGGCGGAAAGGCTGCCGGCGCCGGTGCAGGTGTCCTTCGGATAGACGACCGCCGAGTACATCCGGTACAGGTCTTCATCGCTGTTCTTGGGCAGGCCATCCAGGCCCGGGAAGGGCAGGCCGCCTTGGTATTTGAACCAGACGAGGTTGTTCGCCTTGTCCTGCCAGAACTTGTCGCCCGACGATGCCTGAACCGCAGCCAGATTGGCGGCCGGGGCCAGCGGCCTCACGTTGGTGCGCTTGAGGTAGTTCGGATCGAAGCTGCCGGTCTCACGGTCCCATTGCGAGCCGGCCACAAAGTAGGCCGCGGCCGTCAGGCGGCCATCGAACTTCACGGCCATCATGAACTTGTCTTCCGCACCCGACGCATTGCTGATGTTGAACGCAAGCCACTTGGCCGACGGCCAGCCCGGGAAGCTCAGCACATACCGGCCGGAAGGCCGCGCGGCGAAATGGCGCATGTGGCCCAACTGCCACGAGCAGAAGTTGCCGGGCGGCGGGGTGACGCGTGTGTCGCAGGCGTACTTCTTGGCGACATCGGCATTGACGTAGCGGGTGTAGCCGTTCTCGATGCGCCACGAGGCGATCTCATTGCCGTTGCTGTCTTGGCGTGACGCATTGATCGCCGCGGCAAACTCATAGCGCGACGAATCGAAGTCGGTCTGGATCGATTCGATGCCGAAGTATTCGCCTTCGCAGGACTTGCCGTTGCGGCCCGCCGGTTTCGCGTCGACGCAGTTGGCGCCGATGGTCAGGAATGGGGTGTCCGGTACGGTGTACCAGTTCTTCTGGCCCCATTGGCCTTCGGTGTCCCAGATCGCACCGGACAGTGCCCAGTTCTCGCTCGGCAGGTGGTTCTGGGTGAGGCCAGGTTGCAGGTTGCGATAACCCGGCGACGCGTTGGTGAGGCGGTTGCCGCCGTTGCGTGCCTTGCCGCGTTCGACGGCGGCGATGTAGTAGTCCTCGGCGCTGAAGGCCCCGCTGGTCTTGCCGTCGACGAACGGGATGTCGATGAAGTGGTTGTTCTTGATCGCCACCGTCGAGTGGTAGGTGGCCACGCCCGCCGGCAGGGCCGCGCCTGAGGGGTACTTGCCGTCGGAGTGGTTGAGGCTGGTGCCGACGATCAAGCCGCGCTGAATCGTGCCTTCCTGCGCCGCGCCCGCGAAGGCCAGGCCCACGTTGTCGGCCACCGTCCATTCGAGGTAGTCGGGCTTGGTCACACGGTTGCGATAGGCGCCATCGCGGTTCTTGAATGAGGTCGTGCGTTTGATCGTCAGGCGAAGCTCATCGTCCGGGCACACGTCGTAAGGATTGCCGCCCCCATCGAGACAGGGCTTGCCCTTTTTCATCGGGACATAGCGCTGAGACGCCAAGGAGCCGAGCGTGGTTTCGGGGTGCGCGACGTTGTCGTCCACCGGCACCCACTCGAGCAACATGCCGGGGCCGCGGGCCGAGTGGACCGTGTTGTTCTCGATCACGCCCAGAGGCGTGTAGCGGGGCCAGAGCTTCACGCTGCGCGACAGGCCCAGCGGATGCATCGGAAACGAGAGCCAGATGCCATTGCCCTGCGCATCTCCTGCCAGGTTGTTGGTGACCTGGTTGTCGGGGTTGGTCATCCAGAAGCCCGACGGGCCGGCCTGGAACACCTCCGGGCCCTCGTGGATCTTCAGCAGATTCTTTGAGGTCGGTGCGCGCATCTTCAAAGCCAGGTTGCCGTCGAAGATGTTGCGGCGCTCCACGGCGTCTTCGAGGAAGAACGCATGCCCCTTGATGTCGTAGCAGATGTTGTTCTGCACGCTGACACCATTTGTAGCGTGGATCACCACGCAGCGGTTGGCTGAGTCCCAGATGGCGCTGTTGCGGATGTAGTGGCCGGTGACATCGCCCAGCTCGGCACCGGTTCCCAGGTCGTAGCTGAGCGTGTGCCAGTGCATCGGGTAGCGTCCCAACTGCCCGGCCTGCCCAACGCGGTGGAACTCCACACCGTCGATCTGCACCTGAGACTTCAGGCTCATCACCATCACGTGGGCACCGTAGCCCTGGTTCTTCCAGGCATCGTCATCGGCGCCCTGGATCACGATGCGTCGGGTGAGGTTGCCGACGGCCGCCCGTTCATCGAGCGAAGTGGGCGCCGGTGTCGCCGGCGGCGTGTAGTTCGCTTCGGGCGTGAGCGACATGCCCTTGGAGGTGGGGTACTGCAGCTTGCCCCAGCGAGATTTGACGAGGCCCGCGGTGGTCTTCACCGTGGCTCCGCTGGCGGCGGATGCGAGGGTGAAGGCTTCGGTGGAGGCCAGCCCGTAGTGATCGGTGGGCGCCACGATGATCTGGTCACCGCTCTTCCAGTCAACGTTTTGTTTCAATTGAAACTGTTTAGCGCCAATTTCTGCGTGCTGGTTAAGCTTCGTCCAGGCCGGTTGGGGGCTGACGGCGTAAAGCAGCAGCTTGCCGCCAGTGACTCGCAGCCCGCGGGAAACGCCGTCCGTGCCGCCCGGAGCGCCCGTCAAGGTGATCGTCGCCCGGTGGGTGAACGGCGCCGCTGCCGTGCCGGCCTGCATGGTGCCGGAGACCGTGATGGCGCCCGAGGTGATCGAGACGTCCTTCTCCGCGAAGGTGAGCACGCCATCGATTCGCAGGTCGGCCAGCTTGGCCGTGGCCGTGTCCAGCACCACCGTCTTTCCCGCAGGAATGACCACCGAGGCGCCATTGGGCGGAACGGTGCCGCCCCAGGTCTTGGGGTCGGACCAATTGACGGGCGTGCCCGCCGCCTGCGCCTGTTGGTCGGGGGTGTTGCCGGTCTCTTCGGTGCCATCGCCACCGCCGCCTCCACAGGCGGCCAGCAGGGCGCTCATGCTGGCGGTCAACAGCAGGCGAAGACGGGCGGGCGAACTCAGATGTCGGGTCGGCATGGGCAGGGGCTCTGGAAGCGGCCGCCGATACTAAGCCAGTCGAAGCTGCCATTCGCCGTGAGAAACCAAGTGCGGCGTGCCGTTATTGGGCAGTTTCGCGCTGAGGCCAGGTCGCGAGCAGCAATCCTGTCAGGGCGAGGGCAAGGGCACCAATTTGGCCATGGCTCAGTTTTTCGCCCAGAAACACCACGCCCACCGCGGTGGCGGCCAGCGGCAGCATCACGCTGAAGACACTGGCCTGGGCGGCCGGCACGCTGCGAAGGCCCTGCATCCAGAGCCACACCGTGACCATGCTGGCGGCGAGCGCATAGAAAACGAGCAGGGGCCAGATGGGCGCGGGCACCGCGGCGAAGTTGAAGCTCCAGGCCTGCCAGACACCGAATGGGGTGACCAGCACCAGGCCCCAGAGGTTGATCAGCGAGCTGATGCGCTTGGGTGAGAGGCCTGCCGTGAGGCGCTTGCCGATGACGACGTAGCAGGCCTCGCAGATCACAGCGCCCAGCAGCAGGGCGTAACCCCACAGGGGCTCACCCGCAGAAGCGGCAGCGGTGACCTGGCCGCCCGATCGCTCGAGCGCGAGCCAGACGATGCCGGCGACCGCACACACGATGCCGCCAGCGACGCGGCCGCTGATTCGTTCACCGAGGAACAAGCGCGACATGACGGCGACGGCGGCGGGGATGCCGGCCATCACCACACCCGCGGCCACGGCAGAGGTGGCCGCCACGCCGAACAGCATGCAAACGGAAAACAGGAAGTTGCCGAGAAAGCTTTCCCAGAACAACAGCCAGCGTTCGCGGCTGGACAGGGGGGCTTCGTCGGCCGGCCGGCGCAACCAGCCGAGCATCGCCACCGCCGCGATGCCGAAGCGCAGCCACGCCAGCAGGAAGACGGGCAGTGCCGCAACCAGCGTTCGCGACAGGCCCACATAGCTGCCCACCAGCGCCATGCTGGTGGCGAGGCAGCCATAGGCCAGCCACGGGGTGCGAGCGTGGCTCAACGGGGCGTCACCAGCATGCGTTAGGCGGGGCGTTGGGCGGTGTGTTCAGAACGTGGCGGCGTAGCGCTGCAGCTCCCACGGGCTGACGTGCCTGGCGTACTCGATCCATTCGGCGCGTTTGAGCCGGATGAACTCGTTCGACAGCACCTCGCCCAGCGCCTGCCGAACCACGCCATCGCCTTCCAGTGCGTCGACAGCTTCGCCCAGCGACTGTGGCAGCAGGCCGTGCCCGCGCGCGAGGATCTCGGGCAGCGAGAGCTGGAAGAGATCTTCGGTGCAGTCGGGCCCCGGGTCGAGCCCGCGGTCGATGCCGTCCAGCCCCGCCGCGATCAGCACGGCGCTGGCGAGGTAGGGGTTCGCACTGGCGTCCGGAAGCCGCCATTCGAAGCGGCCGGGCAGGGTGCGCAAGGTGGCGGTGCGGTTGTTCGGGCCGTGCGCGATGTAGGCGGGCGCCCAGCTCGTGCCCGACAGCGACTGGCCCACCACCAGACGCTTGTAGCTGTTGACCGTGGGGGCCGCCAGGGCGCAAAGCGCTGGCGAATGGGCCAGCACCCCTGCCATGAATTGACGACCCAGCGGCGAGAGCCAAGCGCTGCCGTCGCGCTCGTCGGGCGAGAAGACACACCGCCCGGCTTCGTCCCACAGCGACACGTGGAAATGCAGGCCGCTGCCGGGTTGGTTGGCAAACGGCTTGGGCATCATCGAGAAGACCATGCCGCGCTCTTCGGCCAACGCATGGGCCGCCAGCTTGAAGAGCATGATGTGGTCGGCGCTCGACATGGCATCGTCGAAGGCAAAGTTCACCTCGTATTGCCCGTGCGCATCTTCGTGGTCGAGCTGCAGCACATCCAGGCCACAGGCGGTGAGCGTCTCGTTCAGCGCCTGCAGGAAGCCAGCTTGGCGGGGCAGCGACTTGAGGTCGTAAGAGGGCTTGTCCAGGCGATCATGGTCATCAGCCGGCAGCCAGGAGCCGCTTTCCCCCCGCTTGAGCAGGAAGAACTCTGGCTCGATGCCCGTCTTCAAGGTCCAGCCACGCTCGGCCAGCTTGGCGGTGGCGCGCTTGAGCACTTGCCGTGGGCAGCCCTCGAACGGCTGATGATCGACAAAGCCGCTGCACACCGCGCGTGCGTACCCGGGCATCCATGGCATGGCTTGGACGAGACCGGGCTCAGCGCGGGCGTAGTACTCGGCCCGCGGCCCGGTGCGTGGCAGGCCCGTGCCCCAGATGGACGGCCCCGCAAAGCCAGCGCCTGTGTCGATCAGCTCAGGCAGTTTCGCCAGGGGCACATACTTCCCTTTGGCCACGCCGTGCATGTCGGTGAATTGGGCGAGCACAGTGTGCACGCCTTGGGCTGCCAAGCGCTGCTGGAGTTCGATCATGGTTCAGCGGCCCGCGCAAAACGCAGGGCTCATCAAGTGGCGTGCGCGGACCGGCGTGGCCGGTCCGCAGAGCAAGCCACTTTGGGGGCTTCGTTCGGGCATGAGCCATCCTGAGGAATGTTCATGCCCGGCGCAGAGCCGATCCTCTGGATCGGCGCGGCCTGCAAGGCCAAGTCCCGCCGGAGCGGGCGTGGGGGTCAATCGATCCTGATCCAGGTGGTCTTCAGCTCGGTGTACTTCTCGAAGGCATGCAGCGACTTGTCGCGTCCGTTGCCACTCTGCTTGTAGCCACCAAACGGCACGGTGATGTCGTCTTCGTCGTACTGGTTGACGTGCACGGTGCCGGCGCGCAAGGCGCGCGCCACCCGGTGGGCCCGGTTGATGTTGTCGCTCCAGACGCTGGCCTGCAGGCCGTAGGTGGAGTTGTTGGCCAGGGCGATGCCTTCGGCTTCGGTGTCGAACTTGATGATGCCCATCACCGGGCCGAAGATTTCTTCGCGGGCGATCTTCATGCCGTTGTTGACACCTGCGAACACGGTGGGCTCAACGTAGTAGCCACCCGTTTCGGCACGCGCCTGCTTGCCGCCGGCCAGCACTTGCGCGCCTTCCTGATGGCCCGCATCGATGTAGCTCAGCACCGTGCGGAGCTGGGTTTCATCCACCAGGGCGCCCAACTCGGTGCTGGGGTTCAGCGGATCACCCGGGGCGTACTTCGGGGCCTCGGCCGCCACCAGCTTGGCAAACTCGTCCGCCACGCTGGCCTGAACCAGCACGCGAGACGGTGCGTTGCAGCTTTCACCCTGGTTGAAGAACATGCTGCCGGCGACAGTGCGGGCTGCCCGTTGCAGGTCTGCGAAGTCTTCGAACACGACAAAAGCCGATTTGCCGCCCAGCTCGTTGTAGACACGCTTGAGGTTGCTCTTGCCAGCGTATTCGTACATGCGGCGGCCCACCCGAGTCGAGCCGGTGAAGCCGATGGCGTCGACTTCCATGTGCATGGCCAGGGCCTCGCCTGCTTCATGGCCGTAGCCCGGCACCACGTTGAACACGCCCGGTGGGATGCCGGCCTCGACAGCCAGCTCGGCCAGCCTGAGGGCGGTGTAGGGGCTCTTCTCGCTGGGTTTCAGCACCACCGAGTTGCCGGCGGCTAGGGCCGGCCCGAGCTTCCAGGCGGCCATGATCATCGGGTAGTTCCACGGCACGATCGCACCGATCACGCCCATGGCCTCGCGCGTGATCAGCGCGAGGGCGCTGTCCGGCGTCGGGGCGATCTCGTCATAGATCTTGTCGACCGCCTCGGCGTACCACGCGATGCAACGGGCGGTCGAGGGGACGTCGACGCTGAGCGAATACTGGATGGGTTTGCCCATGTCCAGGGTTTCAAGCAGCGCCAGCTCCTCTTTGGCCGCCAGGATCTTGTCGGCGAAGCGCTGCAGGATCTTCTTGCGCACCGCCGGTGCCTTGCCCGCCCAGCGGCGGTCTTCAAAGGCGGCGCGGGCAGCACGCACCGCGAGGTCGATGTCGGCGGCCTGGCCGCGGACCACCGGGCCCAACAGGCGGTTGTCGATCGGTGAGTGCTTGGCGAAAGTCTGGCCGTCGACGGCGTCGACACGCTCGCCGTTGATGACGCTGCGCCCATCCAGCTTCTGGCTGGCGGCGCGTTGGGTCCAATCGATGGTGGACATGGGTGTTGTCTCCAAAAATGAAAGTGGCCGCCGCGGCGGCCACGCAGTCAAGCCGCGAGCTTAGAACGCGACGACCATCGACGCGCCCAGCAAGGAGTTGTTCTTCTTGAAGCTGCCGTCCTTGGTGTCTTCGAACACCGCGCGGTCGGCACCGTCCAAACGGTACTCGAGCTTCATGGTCGTGGCCTTGTTGAAGACGTACTTCATGCCGACCGTGAGGGCGTAGCGGTTCGCGCCCCGATCCAGATCGCCGCTGGGGTCAGGGCCGATGCCGTTGCGGCCGTCGTTGTAGCTGCCGTTGTCCGGATCGTAGTAGCCGTTGTAGGTGAACAGGCCGCCGCCGTTCTTGTCATTCTTGATGTAGTCAGCCCGCACCAAGCCTTGCAGGCGCGGCGTGAACATGTAGCCTGCCAGGCCCGACAGGCCCACCCACTGCGAATCACGCCAGTTGCCATCGGCCCCCGGGGTGATGGCGCCATCCTTCTGCTTGCCCAGGCTCAACTGGCCTTGCAGGGCCCAGTCGCCGCGGATGAAGTAGCCATCGACCTCGGCCAGATAGGCCATGGTGTTGTAGCCGGTGTTGAAGTTGGGCGACTTGCCCACCAGGCTGGCGAAGCCCCAGCCGGCGAATTCACCCTTGGCGTAGTCGACACGCAGCGCCCAGACCGGCGACTTCTCGTTCGCCTGGCGGATCGGGGCGTTGACGTTGGCAATCGCCGTCCGCCACCACCACTTGCCGTCCTTGATGTCCAGGCCCACGCCGGTGTATCCGAAGGGCAGGGTGAAGTCGTACAGCAGGTTGTGGGTGGTGAAGGGGTTGAGCGTCGGCTGCTGGTACTCGTAGCCCGACCAGTCGGGGATCTGGCCCGCGATCAGGCGCGTCTGCAGGCTGCCCAGCGGCACGGACACCGAGGCTTCCTGCACGATGCTCGCGCCGTCGATGCCCGCACCCACGCCGCGGTTCGGCGTGAGCGTCAAGTGCCACAGCGTGCCGCCCTCGGTTTCCTTCAGGAAGTCGATGGTGGCCGAGCCCATGAACGAGGTGTCATAGGCGTAGCCGTCGGACTGCTGGTTCAGGAACTGAAACCCGGCGCGGTGCTGGTGCTGGTTGTAAATGAAGACAGGCTCGATGAAGCCCGACACCTTCAGCCCCTTAAAACCCTGGCTTTCCAGCACGTCTTCCAGGGCCTCGGTCTTCACCGCGATGCGGTTGAAGTCTTGCACCTGTTCGGGCGTCATGCCCCAGGTGCCTTCGGCCGGCTTGGCCGCTGCCGGCTGCTGGGGCTGGGCGGCCACCTTCTTCTCGAGCTCTTCGACGCGGGCGCGCAGCGCCTTGAGCTCCTTCAGCAACTCCTCGTTGCTCTGCGCCAGGGCCGGCGCCGCAAACGAGGCGAGCAGGGCGGCTGACAAGGCGGTGAGTCGGATGTTCTTCATAGGGTCTCCGGAGTGAGGACGATCAGGAACCATCGCGCTGGGCAGCGCTGATTTCGGCGGCGCGGCGGCGCTCGGCGCGCGCCACGAGAATGCTCGCCACGGTGACGCACACCGCCACGATGACGATGGTGACGGTGGCGATCGCGTTGACGCTCGGGCTCATGCCCAGGCGTGCCCGGGAGAAGATGACCAGCGGCATCGTGGTGGCACCCGGGCCCGACAGGAAGGCCGAGGTCACTACATCATCGAGCGAGAGGCTGAAGGTCAGCAGCCAGGCCGATGCCAGCGACTGCGTGATCATCGGCAGCGTCACCAGGTAGAAGACCTGCCACGGTTTGGCGCCCAGGTCCATCGCCGCCTCTTCCAACTGCGGGTTCAGCTCCTGCAGGCGGGCCGAGATGACCACGGCGCCATAGGCGAGGCCCAGCACCATGTGACCGAGCAGGATGGTCAGAAAACCCTTTTCTGGGAATCCTGTGATTCTCTGGATTGCCACCAGCATCAGCAGCAGCGACAGCCCCTGGATCACTTCGGGCATGACCAGTGGCGCATTGACCATGCCGGTGAAGAACGTGCGCCCGGGGAAGCGCTTGTACTTCACCATCGCAAACGCGGCCATGGTGCCGAAGATCACCGACAGCGTGGCGGACCAGAACGCGATCTTGAGCGACAGCCACAAGCCTGAGAGGATCTCGTGGTCGCTCGCCAGCTTCACATACCAGTCGAAGGTGAAGCCGCCCCAGATGGTGGGCAGCGACGACTTATTGAACGAGTAGACGATCAGCGTCACCATCGGCAGATAGAGGAAGAGGAATCCTCCGATCAGCCAGGTCTTGCCAAAGCTCGCCGCGAAGCGGCTGCCGAACATCGCGCGGCTCATGGCGCGCTCCTTCGCGTGGATGACCGAAGCGAGAAGGTCATCACTTGCGCTCCTGGGCTTCGGCCTGGTATTTGTTGAACACCGCCAGCGGCACGACGATCAGCAGCACCAGCACCACGGCTACGGTCGAGGCCATAGGCCAATCGTTGTTGCTGAAGAACTCGTCCCAGATGACCCGGCCGATCATCAGCGTCTCGGGGCCGCCCAGCAGTTCGGGCGTCACGAACTCACCGATGCAGGGGATGAACACCAGCATCGAGCCCGCAATGATCCCGGCCTTCGACAGCGGCACGGTCACTTTCCAGAAGGCCACCCACGGCGTGGCGCCCAAGTCGGCCGCGGCTTCCAGCAGGCGCAGGTCCATCTTGGCCAGGTTGGCGTACAGCGGCAGGATCATGAAGGGCAGGTAGGTGTAGGTCATGCCCACCACCAACGAGAACGGCGTGTGCATGTACTTGTCCAGCGCCTCGATCATTCCCCCCGCCAGGAGCAGATGGTCGATGCGCAGCGCGGTCAGCGCATCCGCCACCCAGCCGCCTTCACCCAGCAAGCCCTTCCATGCGTAAACCCGCAGCAGGAATGACGTCCAGAACGGCAGCATCACCATCATCAGCAGCGTCGGCTGCAGCGACGGGCGCGAGCGCGCCATGAAGTAGGCGAACGGGTAGCCGATGAACAGGCAACACAGCGTGGTGATCGCCGCGTACTTGACGCTGGAGACGTAGGCCTTGAAGTACAGATCGTCTGTGGCGATGAAGACGTAGTTCGAATACTTCAGAGCCAGTCTGATGACTCCATCAGCGACCGTCATCACATCTTGCGGAGCGATGGCACCCATCTCGGCCATCGAATACTTGAAGACAATCAGGAACGGCGCGAAGAAGAACGCGAGCAGCCAGACATACGGGATGCCGATGACCGCGGTGCGGCCGCGCCACCAACGGGGTTTGCGAAGGGCCAGGCTCATGGTGGCGTCCTTACTGGGTGAGGACGACCGGGGCGGCGTCGGACCAATGGGCCCACACCGCATCACCCCAGGTGAAATTGTGTTCGCGGTGGCGCTCGGTGTTGGCCTGGCTCACCGCCAGGATCTTGCCGCTGGCCAGCTTCAAGCGATAGACGGTGAAGCTGCCGAAGTACGACAGCTCTTCCACCGTGCCGCGCACGGCGTTGTGCTCGCCATCGGGTTTCTCGGCACTGATCTGGATCTTCTCGGGGCGCAGGGCCACCGACACGGGCATGCCCAGCGTGCCGGTGATGCCGTGGCCGACGTAGTGCTTGCAATCGGCGCAATCGATGATGACGTGGTCGGGTTCGTCGACCGCCACCGTGCCTTCCATCAGGTTCACGTTGCCGATGAAATCGGCCACGAACTTGGAGCCGGGGGTCTCGTAGATCTCGTTGGGCGAGCCCACCTGAAGGAAGCGGCCCTCGCTCATCACCGCAATGCGCGAGGCCATCGTCATCGCCTCTTCCTGGTCGTGGGTCACCATCACGCAGGTCACACCGACCTGCTCGATGATGTTCACCAGCTCGATCTGCGTCTGCTCGCGCAGCTTCTTGTCCAGCGCGCCGAGCGGCTCGTCGAGCAGCAGAAGTTGCGGTTGCTTGGCCAGGCTGCGGGCCAGGGCCACACGCTGCTGCTGGCCGCCGGAGAGCTGGTGCGGTTTGCGCTTGGCGAATTTGGCCAGTTGCACCAGCTTCAGCATCGCCTCGACGCGGCTGTTCACCTGGTCGGCGGGCAGGCCGTCTCGCCGCAGGCCGAACGCGATGTTGTCCCACACCGTCAGGTGCGGAAACAGCGCGTACGACTGGAACATCATGTTCAGGGGCCGCTCATAGGGCGGCATGCCCGACAGGTCCACCCCGTTCAGGATGATGCTGCCCGAGGTGGGCGTCTCAAAGCCCGCCAGCATGCGCAGCAGCGTGGTCTTGCCGCACCCGGAAGAACCCAGCAGCGCAAAGATCTCGCCCTTGGCAATGTCCAGGTTGACGTGGTTGACGGCCTTGTAGCCGCCGAAGTCCTTCACCACGTCCTTGATCTGAAGGAACTTCGCGTTGTCGTTAGCCATGCTGTCTTTCCGCCCCTCCGGCGGGGTCGATGTTCTCGATGCCGCAACGCGCGCTGCGTTGCCTCACTCCAACTCCAAACCGAGAGGTCGGTGCGGATCCAGCCCCGCCGGCTCGCTGCCAAAGCCCCCTCGGGGGGCAGCGACCGGAGGGAGCAGGGGGCCGTTTCTCTCAGAGCCCCGTCTTGAATGCGGTGTAGACGCGGTTCTGCTGACGGCGGATCTCGTTGTTCAGCAGATCCGCCGAGCCTTTCATCTTGGCCACGTTTTCCTGGGAGAGGAACACGGTCGGGTTGTTCGCCACCTCGGGCTTGATGAACTTCTTCGACTCGAGGTTTGCGTTGGCGTAGAAGACCTTGTTGGTCAACGACGCGCTGACTTCCGGCTTCAGGATGTAGTTGATCCACTTGTGGGCATTGCCGGGGTGCGGAGCGTCGGCCGGGATCGCCATCACGTCGAAGAACAGCAGGCCGCCGTTCTTCGGGATGAGCGCCTCGATCTTCTGCCCGGTGTTGCCGTCAATCGCGCGCTGGCGGGCGATGTTGATGTCACCCGACCAGCCAAGCGCCACGCAGATCGAGCCACTGGCCATGTCGTTGATGTAGCCGGACGAGCTGAACAGCGTCACGTAGGGGCGCACCGACTTCAGCAGGTTCAGCGCCGCGGTGTAGTCGGCCGGGTTCTTGGACACGCGTTCCTTGCCCAGGTAGTGCATGGCCGCCGGTACCACTTCATCGGCCGAATCGAGGAACGACACGCCACACGACTTCAGCTTGCTGATGTACTCAGGCTTGAACACCAGGTCCCAGACGTTGTCGGGCAGGGGCCCGCCGATGGCGGCCTTGACCTTCTCGACGTTGATGCCCACGGTGGTGAAGCCCCACAGCCAGTCGACCACATGCTGGTTGCCCGGATCGATCTTGGCCAGTTGGGCGGCGATCGCGGGGTCGATGTATTTCAGATTCGGGATCTGCGACTTGTCCAGCTTGGCCAGCAGCCCGCCGAGGATCTGCAAGCCTGCCCAGTTAGATGAAGGGACGACGATGTCGTAGCCGGTCTTGCCCGCCACCAGCTTGGCATGAAGGATCTCGTTGTTGTCGAAGTTGTCGTACCGGACCTTGATGCCGGTTTCCTTCTCGAAGTTCTTGATCGTGTCTTCGGCGATGTAGTCCGACCAGTTGTAGATGTTCAGGACCTTTTCTTCCTCCTGCGCCTGGACGGGGCTGGTGGCGGCGAACAAGGCGGTGGCCAGCATCACGGCGGTGCGGGCGATCGGGAACTTCATGTGGATTTCTCCGTTTGGCGAAGTGAAATCAGGGATGGAGGCAGATGCACTGAGGATATCCCCCGGCAGCAGGCGGGCCCGCGGCAGGTGGGTTGCTCCGGAAGTCTAAGGTGGCGTCGCGGTCGATCACGGTGGGGCGGGCCTGATGCGGCTGGGGCGTCGCCGCCCGGCGTGGTGGTGCCGGATGACGGCCTGTGAAGACGAGATCGGGGCGAGTCATCGGTACATCGTCACCAGGGAATGTCCGCGGTGGTCGGGATTCCCTGGTGAGATCCATCAGAGCCAGCCCTTGGACGTCACGTCGGCCAGCGTCAGGTCGAGTGCCTGGCGGATCAAGGCCATCATCTCGTCGATCTGCGACCGGGTCATCACCAGCGGCGGCGCGATGATCATCCGATCGCCCACGGCCCGCATGATCAGGCCGTTGCCGAAGCAATGGCCCCGGCAAACCATGCCAACCTCCAGATCGCCGGGGAAGGGCAGGCCCTTCGCCTTGTCTTTCACCAACAGAATCGCGCCCATCAAGCCGCATGTGTCCACGCTGCCAACCAACGGATGGTCGCGCAGCCCGGCAAATTGCTCAGCAAGATACGGGCCCACATCTTCGCGAACATGCTCGACCAGCTTCAGCTGCTGGATCAACTTGATGTTCGCCACCGCCACGGCGCACGCCACGGGATGGCCCGAGTAGGTGTAGCCGTGGTTGAACTCGCCGCCTTGCTCGATCAGCACCTTGGCGACTCGCTCACCGACCATCACGCCGCCCAGCGGCACGTAGCCGGAGGTCACGCCCTTGGCGAAGGTCATCAGGTCGGGCTTGGAGCCCATCGTCTCGCAGCCAAACCAGTTGCCCGTGCGCCCGAAGCCGCAGATCACCTCATCGCTGACGAGCAGGATGCCGTACTTGTCGCAGATGCGCTGGATCTCGGGCCAGTAGCTCTTGGGCGGCACGATCACGCCGCCGGCACCCTGCACCGGCTCGCCGATGAAGGCGGCCACTTTCTCGGGCCCGACCGCGAGGATCTTCTCTTCCAGCCAGCTGGCCGCCAGCTTGCCGAAGGCATCCGGGTCCATGCCCTTGCCGTGCTCGAAGGCGTAGGGCTGCTGGATGTGCACGATATTGGGGATCGGCAATCCACCTTGAGCGTGCATGCCGCTCATGCCGCCCAGCGAGGCGCCGGCCATCGTCGAGCCGTGGTAGCCGTTGTGGCGGCCGATGATGACCTGGCGCTCAGGCTGGCCGAGCACGTCCCAGTAGCGGCGCACCATGCGGACGATGGTGTCGTTGCTCTCCGAGCCCGAGCTCGAATAGAACACGTGCTTGAACTGCGGGGGCGTCACTTCGGCCAGCAACTCGGCCAGCTCGATGGCGGGTGGCGTGGCCGTCTGGAAGAAGGCGTTGTAGAAGGGCAGCTCCTTCATCTGGCGCGTGGCCGCGTCGATCAGGCTTTGCTGCCCGTAGCCCACGTTCACACACCACAGCCCGCTCATCGCATCGAGGATCTTGTGACCCTCGCTGTCCCAGAGGTAGATGCCCTCGGCCTTGGTGATGATGCGCGAGCCCTTTTTCGCCAGCGAAGCGAAATCGGTGAAGGGATGCAGGAAGTGCGCCGAATCGGCGGCTTGCCAGTCCTTGGTCGTGCGGAGGTTGGTCATAGGTCTTGAGGCCGTTGAATTAACAATGATGTGAGAGTGATGAGGATTCCGTAGCGAGCGGACCGAGGTGGCGTCGAGCAGCGCAGCCGTACTCCCGTACGGCGAGCAGCACAGGTGCCGGATCGGTTCGCGCTTTAGGAAGATTCATGGCTCTCAAACGTGCAGCAGCAGGTGCTCGCGCTCCCACGGCGAGATCACCTTCATGAACTCGGCGTACTCGATCTCCTTCACCTCGGTGTAGACGGTGACGAACTGTTCTCCCAGCACGCGGGCCAGGTCCTTTTCTTCGCGCAGCAACTGCAGCGCCTCACCCAGGCTGCGCGGCAGCTGGTAATCGCCCAGGTAGGCGTCACCCTTGCACTCCGGCGAGGGCTGGATCTTGTTCTTGATGCCCAGGTAGCCGCAGGCGAGGGTGGCGGCCAGCGCGACATACGGGTTGGCGTCCGCGCCGATCACCCGGTTCTCGATGCGGCGGGCCTGGGGGCCGGCAACCGGAGAGCGGATGCCCACCGTGCGGTTGTCGGTGCCCCACTGGATGTTGATTGGCGCTGCGGTGAAGCGGGCCAGGCGGCGATAGCTGTTCACGTACGGCGCGAACAGCGCCATGGCTGCCGGGATGTACTTCTGCAAGCCGCCGATGTACCAGTAGAACTCGTTGCTCGGCGTGCCGTCTTCGTTGCTGAAGAGGTTGCGGCCGGTGGCCTTGTTGACGATGCTTTGGTGGATGTGCATCGCGCTGCCCGGCTCGCCAGCGATGGGCTTGGCCATGAAGGTGGCGAACATGTCGTGCCGCAGCGCCGCTTCGCGCACCGTGCGCTTGAAGAAGAAGACTTCGTCGGCCAGGCCCAGCGGGTGGTCGTGGAAGAAGTTGATCTCCATCTGGCCGGCGCCGATCTCGTGGATCAGCGTGTCGACGTTCAACTCCATCTTGCCGCAGTAGTCGTAAACGTCTTCGAACAGCGGGTCGAATTCGTTCACTGCATCGATGGAGTAGGCCTGGCGCGACGTCTCCGAGCGGCCACTGCGGCCGATCGGCGGCTTCAGCGGCATGTCGGGGTCGGTGTTGCGCGCCACCAGGTAGAACTCGAGCTCCGGCGCCACGACCGGGTCCCACCCCTCGGCTGCGAACAAATCGCACACGCGGCGCAGCACCGAGCGGGGAGCAAAGGGAACGAGGTTGCCGTCGCGGTCGAAGCAATCGTGGATGACCTGCGCGGTCGGGTCGGTCGCCCACGGCACGATTCGCACGGTGGCCGGGTCGGGCCGCAGGTGCATGTCGCGGTCGGTGGGGTTGATGACGTCGTAGTACGGGCCCTCGTCGGGGAACTCACCCGTCACACCCATCGCGACGACGGCTTCGGGCAGCCGCATGCCGCGATCTTCGGTGAACTTCTCGCGCGGCAGGATCTTGCCGCGGGCCACGCCAGTGAGGTCGGGCACAAGGCACTCGATCTCGGTGACGCGGTTCTGGTTGAGCCACTGTTCGAGCTCGCTGAAATTGAAGTGTTCTCTGCTGGCCATGATGGCACCTGATTTGTTTTGAAGCCGGGTGGGGCTTCTGGTACGCGCGGTTGGTCCCCCGGCGGGCCGGGGCGCGGGCCGCGCGGGCCCCGCGATGGATTCAGGGGTTCAGCAGTCACCCGTCACGGGTGCGGACCGCGCCTTCCTTCGCGGTATCGGCGGCAAGCCTCGCCGAAGGCTGTCAGCATCTTCATCGACACCGGGTTGTCTGCGGCGAGCCACTCGGGGTGCCACTGCACGCACAGCGAAAAGCCGCGCGATTCAGCCACCGAAAAGGCCTCCACCACGCCATCGGGCGCGCGGGCTTCGACGCGCAGGCCATCGGCCAGACGGTTGACCGCCTGCCCATGCACCGAGTTGACCTCGAAGCGCGGTTGCCCAACGATCTTGGACAGCACGCCGCCTTCGGCCACCACCACATCATGAGCCGGGCCATACACCTCGGCTGCCGGCGTGCCATCGGGACCGCCGCGGTGGTCGTGGTGGCCATCTACCTCGTGCACGGCCTGGTGCAGGGATCCGCCGAGCGCGACGTTGGCTTCCTGCGTGCCGCGGCAGATGGTGAACAGCGGGATGCCGCGCTCGACCACGCGCCGGATCAGCGGCAGCGTCCAGCTGTCGCGCAGCGGATCGAGCGGCAGCGAGGGGTCGAGCACCTCTTCGCCGAAGTGGCTCGGGTGCACGTTCGACGGCGAGCCGGTCAGCAGTACGCCGTCGGCCAGATCGAGCAGGGCCTCCAGTTCGCTGTCATCGGCCGAGGGCACCACCAGCGGCTGGGCGCCGGCCAGGCGCACGGCATCGATGTACTTCTTGCCGGCGATGTGGAAGGGGTGCTCGCCGAGCATGCGGTTGCATGCAGGCACCAGCACGATGGGCTTGGGTGAAGCCGTGGAAGCTGATGGGTTGTGGGGCTGGGTCATGAGGGTCATCCGAGCAAGTCTCTCAGGCGGTACCAGGCCATGCCGAGCACGAGGGCCGGCGTGCGCAGCCAGCGTCCGCCCGGGAAGGCATGGTGCTTCAGCCGGGCGAAAACGTCAAAGCGCGAGGCGTCGCCGTTCATCGCTTCGGCCACCAGCTTGCCGGCCAGGCCCGTCAGCGCCAGGCCGTGGCCAGAGAAGCCTTGGAGGTAGTACAGGTGCGGGCCGAGGCGGCCGAAATCCGGCGCTCGGTTCATCGTGATGTCGACGAAGCCACCCCAGGCGAACTGGATCTTCGTGTTCGCCAACTGCGGGAAGGTGCCCGCCATGCGCTGGCGCATGCTCTCGGCCAGGTTCGGCGGGGTCATCTTGCTGTAGCTCACCCGGCCGCCGTACAGCATGCGGTGGTCGTTGGTCGGGCGGAAATAGTCGAGCACGAAGTTGGTGTCACACACCGCCGAGCGGCTGGGCACCAGCGAGTCGCACAGCGCCGGGTCGATCGGCTCGGAGCACACGATGTAGGTGCCGACCGGCATGATGCGCTCTTCGAGCTGCGGTGCCATGCCCTGCAGGTACACGTTGCCGGCGAGCAGGGCCTGGCGTGCCCGAACTTCACCCTGTGCCGTTTGGATTCGCACGCCGCCTGCGTGCTGCTCGATGGCGGTGACGGCCGTGTTCTCGTGGATCTTGACGCCCGCACGGTCGACCGCTGCCGCGATGCCCAGCGCGTACTTCAGCGGGTGAAGGTGGCCCGAGCGCGGGTCGTGAATGCCGCCCTTGTAGCGGGGGCTGTCGATCCAGCGCTGCACCTCGTTCGGCGCGATGCGGGTGAACTCGGC
This sequence comes from Ideonella lacteola, assembly GCF_038066555.1. Taxonomy (NCBI): domain Bacteria; kingdom Pseudomonadati; phylum Pseudomonadota; class Betaproteobacteria; order Burkholderiales; family Sphaerotilaceae; genus Ideonella; species Ideonella lacteola. The sequence goes on from NZ_JBBUTG010000023.1 coordinate 41,170, forward strand.
GCCGTAGACCCGAGCCATGCGTTCGGCCCAGTCGTCAAGGTCTTTGGCCTTGCCGGGCGTGGTGGCGAGGCCGAGGTAGCCATCTCGCCAATCGCAGTCGATCTGGTAGGTGGCAATGCGCTCGCGGATCAGGTCGATCGCTTCGAGCGACATGGCCCAAACGCGGCGCGCATCGTCCAGCCCCAGCTGGCCTTCGATGGTTTCCTGATCGCAGGCGAGGCCGTGGATGGCCTGGCCGCCATTGCGCCCACTGGCGCCCCAGGCGACTTCCTTGGCTTCCAGCAGCGTGACCTTGAAGCCTTTGCCGGCCAGCTCCAGTGCGGCACTGAGGCCGGCGAGCCCTCCGCCGACGATGGCCACGTCGGTATCGACGGAGCCAGAGAGTGCGGAGAACCCTCGCCCGCGCTGCGCGGTGGCAGCGTAGTAGGAGTCGCGGGCGAGATCGCGGTCGATGCTGAGGAAACTCATATGTAAGCGCTAGGCATCCCTCGGTTCGTCAATGGGCGTCGGCTTGCCGCGTCGGGTCGCCGTCTCAGGCGACCCGTTTCAGGGCGGTGGCGATGGTGCCGACGATCTGGTCGATCTGCTGCCGCTCGATGATCAGAGGCGGTGACAGGGCGATCGTGTCTCCCGTGGTGCGGATGAGCACACCAGACTGGTAGCAGTCGAGGAATACGTCGAACGCGCGCTGGGTGGGAGCGCCAGGGCGCGAGGCCAACTCAATGCCGCCCACCAGGCCGATGTTGCGGATGTCGATGACGTTTGGCAGCCCCTTGAGCGAGTGCAGCGCTTCGGCGAAATAGCCTTCCAGTTCTGCGGCGCGCGTCAGCAGGCCTTCTTCCTGATAGGTCTCGATGGTGGCGAGGCCCGCGGCGCAAGCCAGCGGGTGAGCCGAATAGGTGTAGCCGTGGAAGAACTCGATCAGGTGCTCGGGGCCCTGCATGAAGGTGTCGTAGATCGACTGCTTGGCGATCACGGCGCCCATCGGCACGCAGCCGTTGGTCAAGCCCTTCGCACAGGTGATGAGATCGGGCGTCACCCCGAAGGTCTGGGCGCCAAACGGCGAGCCGGTGCGACCAAAGCCGGTGATGACCTCGTCGAAGATCAGCAGGATGCCGTGCTGGTCGCAGATCTGACGCAGCTTTTTCAGATAGCCGACCGGCGGAATGAGCACACCGGTGGAGCCGGCCACCGGCTCGACGATGACCGCCGCGATGGTCGACGCGTCGTGCAGCGCGATCAGGCGTTCCAGGTCGTCGGCCAAGTCGGCGCCGTGCGCGGGTTGCCCAACGCTGAAGGCATTGCGGGCGGGATCGTGGGTGTGGCGGATGTGATCAACCCCTCCCAGCATCGTGCCGAACATCTTGCGGTTGGCCACCATGCCGCCCACCGAGATGCCGCCGAAGTTGACGCCGTGGTAGCCGCGTTCACGGCCGATCAAACGTGTACGTTGGCCTTCGCCGCGAACACGGTGGTAAGCCAACGCCATCTTCAGCGCGGTGTCGACCGACTCGGAGCCCGAATTGGTGAAGAAGACCTTGTTCATGCCGGCTGGGGCCAGCTCCGCCACCTTGTGCGCCAGCTCGAAAGCCTTGGGGTGGGCCATCTGAAAGGGCGGTGCGTAGTCCAGCTCGGCCGCCTGTTCGGCGATCGCCTGAACGATCTTGGGCCGCGCATGGCCAGCGTTCACGCACCACAGGCCGGCAACGCCATCCAGTACCTGACGACCGTCGTCCGTCCAGAAGTGCATGCCGGAGGCCTTGGTGAACAGCCGCGGCGCCTTCTTGAACTGGCGGTTCGCAGTGAAGGGCATCCAGTAGGCGTCCAGGGCGGCGGGCGAGGGTGTCGTCATTCGTCGTTCTCCAGCCGGTGGGCCTGCAAGGGGCGGGCCAATCGCGGCGCTGATAGAGATGGGAGTCTAGAGAAGACCCCGCGCAATGTGCTTGCGCGATCTGCACGGGGCAACCCTAGGTGGCGCAATTTTGTGCGAATGGATCTGCGATACTTGGAACAATATGCGAGATTCTCCGAAAACACCGCAATTGGATGCGATCGACCGGCTCATTCTGGAAGAGCTTCAGGCCAATGGAAAGCTGTCGAATGTCGAGCTTGCGCAACGGGTGCATTTGTCGCCCTCGGCCTGCCTGCGGCGGGTCAAGCAACTGGAAGACGAAGGCGTCATTGCCCAGTATGTTGCGCTGCTGAACCCGAAGGCGATCGGCCAGCACGGCACCAGCTTCACGATCATCAACCTCGAGAACATGAGCAACGCGCTGCTCGAGGCCTTCGAGCGATCGGTGCGCGACGAGCCGCAGATCCTGGACTGTTTCTACGTGGCCGGCTCGAACGACTACCTGATCCGCTTTGCCTACCGCGACGCCGAAGACCTGGAGCGCTTCCACACCGAGGTCTTGATGCGCCTGCCGGGTGTCGAGCGCTCCAACTCGATGCTGGTGCTGCGCACGGTCAAGAAGACGACGGCGTTGCCGTTGAGCGTGGATTAGCCTGCAGGCACGAAGGCGGCAGCCCGTTTTGTCCGGATCGCGCTGAGCAGCGAGTTGGCCAGGTTCTGAACCTGGGCGAACGTGCCGTCCGGGCCCCGTCCGATTTGCAATGCCTCGGCCACGTCAGATCCGCACCAGTTGCGCGTCGCGCACAGTAGCAATGTCGCTGTGGATTCCGGGCCGCAGGAAACGCCCAGACTGCATTGCACCAGCAGCCACGTATCTTTCAGCAAAGCGCGCTCCGTTGCGCTGCGATAGTGCTGCCCGTCAAAATATCCCCCGGTGTCGCCTCCAGGATCGCGAGAGGGTTGCGTTTCAAGGTAAATGAGGCTCTGCATCGCAATGGGATCGCCACTGTCCAGGAGCGCTCGGGCACGACGGAGGCTGTCGTCCTTAGATTCGTTGAACGTCCTTGGCATCAGGATGGCGACCAGAGGATCCGAGTCGGGCCGGACGCCGTTCGAGGTCATTGCTGCCGACAACTGCTGAAAGGATTCTTCGGCAGTAGTGTCGCAGCGAGCCTCGAGCAGCGCGGCAGAGTGCAGAGCTTGATTCGACGTCATCTGTAGCTTGTTCGATTCGCGTGACGACCGAAATGTTTCGCACTCAGCATTGGCCGCCAAGGCATAGATCAAACCGCCATGCCTGGCGTCCTTCAGTGACGCTGAAATGAAGTGCCGATAGCTGCGTGTCCGATTGAACTGTGCAAGCAGCGAGTCCAGCACTTCGCGTGTTTCGGGCGAAGTTTTGGGATGTGTCGGAGTTGAAGCCGCCTGAGTCGGCGCCCATGCTGAATTGACGCGGTCTTGGCTCGGTGCCGATTTGGAGGTTTCTTCCGGAGTCGAAGAGGTATTCCGTGGCTGAGTCGAGGTGAAAAACTCGAAGGCGGTTGCGGCCAATAGGGCCACGATTCCACCGGCAACCCACGTGTATATCTTTTTCATCGTGTTTGATGTTCTCCCGGCGTGATTCTATTTCGGCCATTTGACGAGACATGGCTGAGTGATCGGCCTGGATGGGCGCCGGTGCTGTGCAGCCCGGGGGGCGCTTGGACCGGGTCGGGTGTCTGGCGGCGGCGGTCTTTCAACGGAGACCGCGGACGCGGCAAGAATGGGCGTCTGGTGAGGGCCGTTCCGGTGCCCGGGCCTTCTGCCAGATGGTGAGTGTGGGAGCACACCCCCGCGGAATTACCGTGTTGACAGCCCTGTCTCTGGCGGCTAAATTGCCTGAAAGCGCTTTCAGCAATCGTTTCCGGTCCGCTTTCGAGCAGGGCGGCGGGCTGGGGCTTGAGTGGCGGGTCGCTGGCGACACTGAATGAGACAGGGCGAATGCGGCGCATCGGCCACAGCCAAAACAAGAGGCAAGCTTGGAGACTGTTGAAAACGCGCAATTCGAAGGCGGTGAAGCGATGGGTTTGACCCGTCGCGCCTGCCTGGCGGGCGTCGCCGGCGCACTGGCGCTGCCGGGCATCACGGCCCGCGCCGGCTCCGACGGGGCATCGCAAAAGCTGGTCATCGCGGCCTATCCCGCGGTCGACAAGGCCATCAAGGCGGCGCTGCCGCTTTTCAAGGCCCAGCATCCCGGCGTCGAGGTCCAGGTGATCAGCCGCGAGTTCGCCGATCACCACACCGCGATGACCACGGCGCTGACGACGGCGAGCAACCTGCCCAGCCTGATGACGCTCGAGGTCGACTACCTGGGCCGCTTCGCGCGAGGCATTGGCCTGGAAGACCTGACCCAGGCACCTTACCTGGCCAGGCAGTACCGCGATCGCTTTGTCACCTACGCCTTCGATCAGGCCACAGACAAGAACGGCGCGGTGCTGGCCATCCCGACCGACATCGGCACCGGTACCTTGCTCTATCGCACGGACCTGCTGGCCAAGGCCGGCGTTCACGAGTCTGACCTGACCGGCTCGTGGGAGGGCTATGTCAATGCCGGCGTGCGCATCAAGGCGGCCACCGGCGCCTACCTGCTGCCCAACGCCCGCGACATCAAGGACATCGTGGTGCGCACGGGCATCCAGCCCGGCGAGGGCATCTTCTTTGACAAGGATTCGAAGGCCCTGATCCACACCCGGCGCTTCCAACGGGCGTTCGAGCTGTCGCTCAAGGTTCGTCAGCACAAGCTGGATGCGCAAGTGCGGCCGTGGTCTTCTGATTGGGCCGAAGGGTTCCGCCGCGGCGCCATCGCCAGCCAGATGGCGGGCGCCTGGATGGCGGCCCACTTGAACAACTGGCTGGCACCCAATACGCGCGGCCTGTGGCGGGCGGCGCAGTTGCCTGAAGGGGCGTACGCGGCTTCAGGGGGCACGTTCTATGCTATTCCCCGGCGCTCGGCGCCTGAGTTGAAGCCGCTGGCCTGGGATTTCATCCGTTTGATGACCCTCAGCCGCGAGCAGCAGCTCGGAGCCTTCAAGACGTTGGACGCCTTCCCGGCGCTGCTGGAGACCTACGAAGACCCGTTCTTTGAGCAGCCGATCGAGTTCCTCGCGGGCCAGCCGGCGCGGCTGCTGTGGCGCGACGCCGCCCGGCGGATCCGCGCGGTGCAGGTGCACAAGCAAGATCACTTCGCCAGCGAAGTCGTCAACACCGAGCTCGACAAGGTGCTCGACCAGGGCAAGCCCATCGACCAGGCCCTGGCCGATGCCCAGCGACTCATTCAGGCGAGGGCGTTCCGATGAGCCAGACCGTGCCGGCCGCCAGCGCGGCCCCTGCCAAGGTGGCCACTGGCGCACGCCCCTTGCCCCGGCGCCGCCGCTTCCAGCTCTCGCCCCGGTGGGCGCCGTATGTGCTGCTGACGCCCTTCCTGGTGCTGTTCCTGGTGTTTGGCCTGTATCCGCTGCTGTTCTCGCTTTACCTGGCGTTCCAGAGCTGGGAGCCCACCAGTGGCCTGCATGCGATGCACTACGTGGGGCTGGAAAACTTCACCTTCGCGCTGCAAGACGAGTGGTTCTGGAAGTCGCTGTCCAACACCGGCTGGCTGGCGGTGGCATCGGGGGTGCCTCAACACTTGGTCGCCATCCCGATTGCCTGCTTCATTCATGCCCGGATCAAGCGATTTCGCAACCTGGTGGTGGGCGCCTATTTCGTGCCCTACATCACCTCGACGGTGGCGATCGCGATCCTCTTCACCTCGCTGTTCTCGACCGACTACGGCTTGATCAACTCGGGCATCCGTGCGCTGTGGAATGGCGATCCGATCGATTGGCTGAACAAGCCCGGCACCATCAAGCCGACGATCGCGCTGCTGGTGTTCTGGCGCTTCGTGGGATTCAACGTCGTGCTGTACCTGGCGGCGCTGCAAACCATTCCGGCCGATCTGTATGAAGCCGCGCGCATCGACGGCGCCAAAGCGTGGCAGCAGTTCCGCTACATCACGCTGCCCAGCCTGCGCCCGGCGATCCTGTTCGGCGTCACCTTGAGCGTGATCGGCGGTCTGCAGTTGTTCGAAGAGCCGTTCATCTTGACCAATGGCAAGGGCGGCTCCGACCAGGCCGGCATGACCACGGCCTTCTACCTGTACCGCATGGCGTTCGATTTCAACGACTTCGGTGCCGCCAGCGCGATGTCCTGGCTGCTGTTCCTGGTGGTGGCGGTGCTCACCTGGGCCACGCACAAGGCCTTGAGCCGCAACTGAGGCACGCACCATGGCCCACTCAGCCACTGTCGGCACCTTGAACTCGACCAGCGCCCGTATCAACGCCTGGACGGCCTACCTCACCGTGGGCATCGGCGCGCTGGTCATGCTCACGCCGTTTTACTTCCTGTTCGTCTTCGCCACCCAGTCGCGGCAAGACCTGTTCAGCCTGCCGCCGCCGCTGTTCTTCGGCAACGACCTGGCGGCGAACCTTCAGATCCTGACCGACCGAATCCCCTTCCTGCGCAACCTGGGCTGGAGCCTGTATGTGGCGGTGGCGTCGACGCTGCTGACGCTGCTGTTCTGCTCGATGGGCGGGGCGGCCTTCGCGCTGTATGAGTTCCGGTTCAAGAAACACCTGTTTGCGCTGGTCATGGCAACGATGCTGTTGCCGTCGTTCATGACCATCATCCCCAACTTCATGGTGATGGATGCACTGGGCTGGATCGATCAGCCGCGTGCGCTGTACGTGCCCGGTGCGGCCGGCGCCTTCGGCATCTTCCTGATGCGCCAGTCGGTGATCGCCGCCATCCCGCGCGAGCTGGTTGAAGCCGCACGCATGGACGGCTGCGGGGAATTCGCCATCTATTGGCGCATCGTGCTGCCGCTGCTCAAGCCCGCCTTGGGCACGCTGGGGCTGGCGACCTTCATCGCTTCCTGGAACAACTTCATCGGGCCGCTGGTGGTGATGCGTTCGCCCGACATGTACACGCTGCCGCTCGCGTTGCGCAGCCTGCAAAGCCCGGTGGATACCGAGTGGGGCGCATTGATGGCCGGTACCGCCATCGCCACGCTGCCGCTGCTCGTGCTGTTTGCCTTGGCCTCGCGGCAACTCATCGCGGGGCTCACCGCCGGCGCGGTGAAGTGACGGCGGCCCATCTCTTTCGACAACCAACTTCTGGCAACTGCGGCCCACGAGGCTGAACCTTGGCGCTTGTGATGAATTTCAACGACACCAAAGACATCGACACCACCTTCCCGCCGGACTTCCTGTGGGGGGTGGCCACCAGTGCCTTTCAGATCGAAGGCGCCGCGAAGGAAGACGGCAAGGGGCCGTCCATCTGGGACGACTTCTGCCGTGTGCCGGGCGCGATCGTCGACGCCAGCCATGGCGATGTGGCCTGCGACCACTACCACCGCTGGGAAGCGGATCTGGACATGATCCAAAGCCTGGGCGTCGATGCGTACCGGTTCTCGATTTCGTGGCCGCGGGTCCGCCCGACCGGGGACGGAGCCTGGAACGAAGCGGGACTCGCCTTCTACGAGCGGCTTGTCGACGGGCTGATCGCGCGCGGCATCAAGCCGTGCATCACGCTGTATCACTGGGATCTGCCCTCTGGCCTGCAAGCCCAGGGTGGTTGGGCCAACCGGGAGACGGTGCACCGCTTTGTTGAATACGCACTGGAGATCGGCCGCCGCTTCGGCGACCGGGTCGAATCCATCACCACCCACAACGAGCCATGGATCGTGGCCACGCTGGGCCATGACATCGGCACCTTCGCACCGGGCATCAAGAACCGTGCGATGGCCGCCCAGGTGTCGCACCACCTGCTGTTGTGCCACGGCATGGCGTTGAAGGCGCTGCGCGAGCAGGGCTGCAAGGCGCAACTGGGCATCGTGCTGAACCTGTCGCCCACCTATCCGGCCACCGATTCGGCGGAAGACCGCCGCAGTGCCACCCTGTCTGACGCGCACCTGCTGCGCTGGTACCTCGACCCGATCTTCCACGGCCGGTACCCGCAGGAGGCGCTGGATGATCTGGGCGCCGATGCGCCCAAGATCGAGCCCGGCGACATGGCCTTGATCGGCCAGAAGCTCGACTACCTCGGCATCAACTACTACTCGCGTTCGGTCGTCAGCGCCGCAGGCCCCTGGAAGGCCGGCAGCCAGGGCCACGAGCTGACCGACATGGGCTGGGAGGTGTACCCCCAGGGCTTGACTGACCTGCTGATGCGTCTGCACCGCGACTACCCTGGTGTGCCCCTGTACATCACCGAAAACGGCGCGGCCTTCAAAGACCAGGTCGTCGACGGCGAAGTGCGCGACGCCGACCGCACCCGCTACATCGCCGAGCACATCGAGGCGGTGGGTGAAGCCATCAAGCAGGGCGCCCCGGTCGGCGGCTACATGGTCTGGAGCCTGATGGACAACTTCGAGTGGGCCTCGGGCTACGAGAAGCGCTTCGGCATCGTGCGAGTGGACTACGATTCGCAAGTGCGCCAGCTGAAGCAAAGCGCGCTGTGGTACCGCGACTTCCTCAAGCGCCAGCGGGCCTTGCGCAGCCGGGCAGCCCAGGCGGCCTGAACGGGCCAGAATCGGCGGAAATCGGCTGAAGGCCCAACGACGAGGGAACCCACCATGGCACAAGTGTCACTGCGCGGCTTGCGCAAGCGTTTTGGCGACGTCGAAGTCCTCAAGGGCATCGACCTTGACGTGCGCAACGGCGAATTCATGGTCTTTGTCGGCCCCTCGGGTTGCGGCAAATCGACCACGCTTCGGTTGATCGCCGGGCTGGAGGAGCTGGACGAAGGCGACATCCTGATCGACGGCGTCAGTGCCAAGGATCAGCGCCCGGCCGAACGCGGCACGGCCATGGTCTTCCAGAGCTATGCGCTGTACCCGCACATGACCGTGGCGGACAACCTGGGCTTTGCACTCAAGATGGCTGGGGTGGGCAGCGCCGAACGCAAGGCGCAGGTGCAACGTGCCGCCGAGACGCTGCGCATCACCGATCTGCTGCAGCGCTACCCACGCGAGTTGTCGGGCGGGCAGCGGCAACGGGTGGCGATCGGCCGTGCCATCGTGAGAAAGCCGCGCGTGTTCCTGTTCGACGAGCCGCTGTCGAACCTGGATGCGGCACTGCGCGTGGACATGCGAATCGAGCTCTCCCGGCTGCACCAGGAGCTGGGCACGACGATCATCTACGTGACCCATGATCAGGTCGAGGCGATGACCATGGGCCATCGCATCGCGCTGTTCAACAAGGGTCGGCTGGAGCAGGTGGGGGCGCCGATGGAGCTTTACCGAGCGCCCGCCAACGAGTTCGTGGCCGGGTTCATCGGCTCACCGCGCATCAACCTGATCGACCGTCCTCTGGCGGGGCAGGCCACGCCCGAGCACGGCGCCTTGTGGGAGCGCCTGGGCCTGGGCGCTGCGCAACGCGCCGGCCTGCGGCCCGAGCACCTTTCGGTCGCGCCGAGCGGGCAGGGCGTGCCAGCCACCGTCGAGCTGGCCGAGTACCTGGGCGACACGACGCTCGTGCACCTGCGGGTGCCGGGCGTGGCGCACCTGCTGACGGCGCGCGCCGACGGCGGCGTGACCGGCCTGGCCGCGGGCTCGAAGGTCGATCTCGTCCCCGAGGCCGACAAGGCCATCGCATTCGATGCCCAGGGCTGCCTGGTGGCCTGATCGCCCGCAGGCTTTCACCGGTGCCTGACGAGGCCGAGTACGTGCACGGCCTCGCCCTCGGCATGGGCCACGTGCGCCGGCTCTTCAGGCTAGGCGCTCGACCGCTGACGACACGTCAGCTCAATGAACCCCAGCCCGTGGGGATGCGGCGGAAATGGCCGTCGGCATCGAGCTCGTCTGGCGGCACGTCTTCATCCGTGCCTTCCAGTACCTGGCCACCCAAGGCCAGGATGGCCTCGCGAGTGGCCTTGAATGGGGCCAGCTCGGGGCTCTCGCAGTGGCCGTGATAGACGCGAAAGCTGTAGACGCTGATCGTTTCGCTGGCTTGCATGTGCAACTCCTGAGCCATGGCGGTGGATGCGGCGTGCAGCCGGGGGCCATGGCCCCCGACCTTGGTTGAATCCTAGCCGGCTCTGCAAAGGCGAGGGAAGTCCTACAGATTGGGCGGCGGCGCCTACGGCGAGAACGCCAAGGCCCCGGCGCCCGCGGACTTGCTCGCACGCGCCAGCAGGATGGCGCAAAACGACAAGACGCCCGGCGCCCGCGGGGCGAGGCTTCGCATCGGCGCGCATGGCCATCTGGCTGGCGCGCCCGTCCGGGGGCCGCCTGTGGTTTGTTGTCGTCGGTGATGCCCCCACGCACCCCAACCCGAGGAGACATCGATGACACGCAAACCAGCCTGGCGCTGGGGGCTGGCGCTCGCCGCGCTCGCCCCCGTTGGCACCCAGGCGTTTTCGCCCGACACCCATGCGCGCCTGGTGCTGGATGCGGTGGCCTACATGGCCGCCCATCCGGACACCACCAACTACCAGAAGCTCGTGGAAGGCGCGCAGAGGGCCGGCTACACGATCGACCAGTTCGCCCAGGCCATGTCCCAGGGCGCACACGATGTGGACTATTTCGAAGACACCTTCATTTGCGGCGCGGTGACCGGCGACTGCGTGAAGGCGCCGCTGTGGGGCCTGGGCACCGACATCGCGCGTTACACCTCGTTCTGGCACTTCCAGGACCATGCCCACGGCACCGATGCCCATGGCAACCGCTACGGCGGCTATAACTACAAGCGCATCGCGATCATCGGCGACATCGACAACGTGGCCGCCGGCTGGTTGTGGAACGACTACCTCGACGATGGCCGTGGCGGCATGGGTGGCCTCTTTGGCGACACGAGCCGCTACAACACCTACGGCGTCACCGAGGCCAATTACCGGCAAGGCGGCACCTCGACGAAGTCGATGTACGCCGATTACCAGGCCTTCCCGTTCCAGCCCATCACCAACCTCGGGCAGTACTGGTTCACCCAGTTCCTGGCGCAGCCCACGGCGCAGACGATAGGCTTCGTGTTGCACACCACCGACACGGCCGTGCCGCACCACAGCTGGAACACCCTCGGCAACCACCACTCGGACTGGGAGAGCTGGGTGCTCAGCTACTACGACAGCGAGCAACTCGGTGCCGTCAACCTCGTCGAACAGGCGATGGCGGACATCTCGCCACTGTCGCCCAGCGCCACCGATGTGCGGCCGGTGCTGTACCAACTGGGCGCCTACTCCTACGCCAATGGCTCGCTGGTGTTGTCGTCGACCGAGCATGCCGACCGGGTCACCGTGGGCCGCCGGGTGGTGCCCCACGCCATCGCGATGGTGGTTCGCGTTCTCAACCGCGCCGCTGAGCGCCTGGTGCAATGAAAGGGCCGCTCTCCATGAAACTCAAAAGCATCGTGGTCGGCGCCGCCTTGGCGCTTGGGCTGGCACCTGGGCCCTCGCTGGCGGCGCCCGAGGCCGGCCCCCCCACATCGTTGCGCGTGGACGATTGGCGGATGTCGGCCGCGGCGCTGGACGTGCTGTGGCGCGCCGCCCTCATCCAGCACCCAGAAACGACGCGGCAGGCCGTGGCGCTGGCCGTGGCCGAGGATCGGGTTCTGGCCCGCTATGCGCAGCAGCACGTCAGCCCGGCGCAGTTGCGCCCCGGGTGGCGCGTGGGGTTCGCCCCGGAGGTGAACGCGCAAGCCGCGCTGATGGCCACGTTGGAACGCGTCTTCGAGGCCGATCTGCGGCCGGCCATCGGGCCCGAAGGCCCGCAGCGATTTGTGGTTCGCCAATATCCGGTGGATACGCAGTCGCTGGCCGCGCTATGGGGTGACCGCACCCCACCGGCCTTGGATGACCGCCTGTCGGACGAGGCGCTGGAGCGACTGACCCGGGTGCCCGTGCTCGACCACCGTGTCGACGAGCAGGGCCCGATCCGCACCGTGAGCCTGCGCGACGTGTGGCACCAGCTGGACGTGCATGGGCGGCAGGCCGTGAAGCGTGGCGATGCCCGCTTCGTGCACCACCAGGCCCTGCGCATCGTTCGCGCCGCGTGGGTGCGGCACTGGCTTCAGTCCCACCAGCGGCTGCAGCCTGCCGACTTCGAGGCCCTGGCTCAAAGCATGGCCGACCGCGAGCTTCGCCTCGCCCTCGAGCAGGCCTGGGGCGCGAGCGGCCAACTGCATGGGGCCCAGGAGGCTTTGACGTTGCTGCGGGCGGAGGCCACGGCGGCTGACATACGCGCCTACTACCTGGCCCATCCCGAACAGTTCGCACGGACCGAGCGTGTGCGCGCGCAGCACATCCGATGCGGCGACACCGCCTGTGCCGAGGCGGCCTCTGCCGCGCTGCAGCGCGGCGAGGCGTTCGCGACCGTCGCACAACGCTATTCGACGGCGTCTTCGGCGGTGCAGGGCGGTTCACTCGGCTGGGTGGAGGCGGGCCGTTCGTCCGGACGCTGGCTGGCGCAATTGGCCCTGGCCCAAGCGCCTGGCGAGCCTTCTCGCCCCATTCGCGAGCCCGAAGTCGGTGGGGGCCCGGTGCGCTGGCAGATCGTTCAGGTTGTCGATCGGGAGCAGGGCGTGCACCCGCTGGACAGCGAGACCACCCGGTTCATCGCCGCCGAAGGTTGGGCACGTGAACGCGCTGTCGAGCGCTTCACCGCGCTCAAGGAGCGGCTCGTTCGCGAGGCAGCGGTCCAACTCTCACCTTGACGCCAGCCTCGGCGTGCCACGGTGGTGCCCCCGTCATCGGGCGGGCACCACCGGTTCGCTTCAGGCCGGGTCAGCGCGGCGCCTGGTAGACCCTCACGTGGTCGACTTCCATCTGCACCGGGAAGATGGCGTCGTCCACCGGGCCACCCAGGTGCCCGCCGATGGCGATGTTCAGGATCAGGAATTCCGGTGCGTCGAACGGCCATTGGGCGGTGCCCTGGCGCGCATTCCGGTAGACATGGTGCACCTTGCCGTCGATGCCGAAACGCATGTGGTCGGGTGTCCAGTGCAACTGGTAGTCGTGGAAGGCCGTGCAGGCGTCGGGCACTTGGGTGCCGTTGCCGGTGCCGTGCGCGCCATGACCAGCGGCGGTGTGCAGCGTGCTGAACACATGCCCCGGCTCGCGGCCGATGTGTTCGACGATGTCGATCTCGCCACCGGCCGGCCATTCGACCGGGGTGTTCAGCATCCAGATCGCGGGCCACGTTCCCAAGCCGCAGGGCAGCTTGGCACGGATCTCATAGAAACCATAGGTCCAGTCGCCTTTGCCTCGGGTGATCAGCCGGGCTGAGCTGTATTTCTGGCCACCCCAGTCGGCCCGTGCGGACAAGTCTTCTTTGCGCGCCGTGATGAGCAACTTGCCATCACGTACGACGCTGTTTTCGGGCCGTGCATCGCTGTAGTACTGCAGCTCGGCGTTGTGCCAGCCCTGTTTGTTCATGCCGGTGTCATAGACCCACTTGGTGGCGTCGGGCAGCCCGTCGGTGCTGAATTCATCCGACCAGACCAACTGGTAGCCGGCCGGCAGCCGCAACGGTTCTTTCATCAACGCATCGGGGCTGGCCGGCCCGCTGGCGGCGGCAGCGGCCGCCGAGCCCAGGGCCCAACCCAGCCCGAGGGCGGCGGTGGTGCAACGGCGCCACGTTGCGACCGTGGCGGCCACGCTGCGGATGGCGCGATCCCAACACGCGGTGTGCGCCGTGCATGAAACGTTCAGGTATGGCGCCGCGCCGGGATCGATGGATCGATTTCCGAGAGGGAAAGTGCCGTCACTGCGGCTAGGATCGGTGGCCTTGTTCATGTCTCCTCAATGTTTCGTTAATTAAAGAATCGTTCACCTGCCTAGGGTGTCTACTAAGTTGCAAGCGCTTGCACAATGCGTATTCTCTTGAAACCGCTTTCAAAGCAGCGTCGCCATTGTGGCTGATGGCGTCGAAAGCGTCGATGCCGGAAGGGGCATCCAACACACCAACTGGAGACCGTTTCATGTCCATTCGCCCTCCTGACAGCCGCCACATCAGTCGGCACCCAGCCTTCCGCATGACGCACCTCGCGGCCGCGTGCGGGATCCTGATCGGCGGCGCAGGTTCAGCCATCGCGCAACAGCAAGCCGCCGCCGCGCCTGCGCCTGCGAAGCAGGAAGGTGAGCAGATCGAGACCGTGGTCGTCACCGGCATCCGCAAGAGCCTGGACACTTCGCTCAGCCTGAAGCGCGATGCGTCGGGCATCGTCGACGGCATCGTGGCCGAAGACATCGGCAAGTTCCCAGACACCAACCTCGCTGAATCGATGCAGCGCATCAGCGGCGTGTCGATCGACCGCTCGGTGGGCGAGGGCTCGAAGGTCACCGTGCGCGGCATCGGCCCCGAGTTCAACCTGGTGCTGTTGAACGGCCGCCAGATGCCTGCCTCGGGCATCGTCGACACCGGTGCCTCCGGCTCCCGCGCGTTCGACTTCGCCAACCTGGCATCCGAATCGATCGCGGCCCTCGAGGTCTACAAGACCAGCCGCGCCGCGTCGCCGGCCGGTGGCATGGGCGCCACCATCAATATCAAGACGGCCCGCCCCCTGGAGAACCCCGGCTTCCGTGCCAGCCTGGGCGCCAAGGCGATGTACGACGAGTCGAACAACCGCATCCCCGACTCGCTGCGTGGCAGCCAGGTCACGCCTGAAATCTCCGGCATCTACAGCGACACCTTCGCCGATGGCACTTTCGGCGTGGCCATCAGCGGCAGCTACCAGGAACGCAACCTCGGCCTTAGCTATGCCGGCGTGCCCAATGGCTGGCGCTCGTTCCGTGGCGACGAAAACAACTGGGGCACCATCCCGCAGCCGGGCCAGCCGGGTTCCGAGAACATCACGAACCGCCCGGGCCCGAACGATGTCTACTCGGTGCCGCAGAACATCAACTACGGTGTCAGTGGCATCCAGCGCCAGCGCACCAATGGGCAGTTGACGCTGCAGTGGGCGCCGATGAAGGAGCTCACCACCACGCTCGACTACACCTACTCCGAGCTCAAGCTGCAAACCAAGCGCAATGAGCTGTCGGCGTGGTTCAACTTCGGCCCCTCGTCCAGCTCGTGGACGGACGGCCCGGTGGCAGGCCCAATCTTCTACTCGGAAACCATCGTTCCGGCGACGAGCGACATCGCCATGGGCGGTGCGAAGTACGCCACCAAGAACACCAACGACTCGCTGGGCTTGAATGTGGCCTGGAAGGCCTCGAACAACCTCAACTTCGAGTTCGACACCCACCACTCGTCGGCCGAATCGGGTGCGGACAGCCCCTACGGCTCGAACGCCGTGCTCGGCACCGCCAGCTTCAACCGCGGCACGACCTCGGTCGATTTCTCGAAGGACTTCCCCGTCCTCAGCATCGAAGGTTCGCAGCTCGATCCGTCGTTGATGATGGTGACCGGCTCGTCGTTCCGCAACAGCTACATGAAGTCGGAGATCGACCAGACGCAAGTCAAGGGTCGGTACAAGTTCGAAGACGCGTCGAAGCTTGACTTCGGCATGAGCTTGACGGACGCCAACAACCGCTCGGCCTATTCCAACGTCCAGCGTGACACCTGGGGTGGCGCCACGAATGCCGGCGACTACCCGGACAGCGTCTGGCATCCGGACAAGATGGGCCGTTACTTCGGCAGCGTCAGCGGCAGCAACAGCTCGGCTTTCTTCAACAACTTCTACACCTGGGACTTCGACGAAGTGCGTGCCCTGGCCGCTCAGGCCGCCGGCGACGAATCGCTGTACCGCGCGTCGAACGTCTTCACCACCGATCGTCGGGTGAACGAGAAGTCGCAGAGCGCCTTCGTGCAATACAGCACCGACTGGGAGTGGGGCGTGCCGATGGGCATGGCGGCCGGCCTGCGCTACGAGCACACCGACATCACCTCCAAGGCGCTGGTGCCCATCGCCACCGGCATCAGCTGGGTGTCGAACAACGAGTTCTCGGTGGCCTTTGGCGCGCCGGAATTCACCAAGCTGAAGGGCAGCTACACCTATGTGTTGCCGAGCATCGATTTCGATGCCGACATCACCAGCAAGTTGAAGGCCCGCGTCAGCTACGGCGAGAGCATCGGCCGCCCGCAGTGGGACTACATCCAGGGCGGCCAGACGCTGAACCAGCTTGCGCGCATCGACGGCGGTACCGGCTCGCAGGGTAACCCGGCGCTGAAGCCGCTGAAGTCGAAGAACATCGACCTCTCGCTCGAGTACTACTACGCCAAGGGCAGCTACATCGCGGCCGGCTACTTCGCCAAGAACCTGTCGAACTACGTGGGCGTGACGACGACCGAAGGGACGCCGTTCAACCTGCACACGCCGGCCAATGGCGCGCTGTTCCAGGAAGCCGTTTCCACCGGCGGTTGCACCGACAGCGACCTGACCTGCATCCGCAACTACATCTTCGCGAACTACAACGGCACGCGCGGTGTGACGCAGACGGGTACCGACGGCAACGGCAACGCGGTGGGCACGATCGCCGGCCAGTCCGACGACCCGATCGCCACCTTCCAGATCACCACCT
This sequence comes from Ideonella lacteola, assembly GCF_038066555.1. Taxonomy (NCBI): domain Bacteria; kingdom Pseudomonadati; phylum Pseudomonadota; class Betaproteobacteria; order Burkholderiales; family Sphaerotilaceae; genus Ideonella; species Ideonella lacteola. The sequence continues at coordinate 57,554 of NZ_JBBUTG010000023.1, forward strand.
ACTCCAACCAGCACAAAGCGCGGTTGTATGGGGTGGAACTGAACTGGCAGCACATGTTCGGCTCGACCGGTTTCGGCGTGTCCAGCAACTACACCTACGTGAACTCGGGCCTGAAGTACAAGAACGGCAGCCTGGGTGAGCAGTTCGCGCTGGAGGGCCTGAGCGACACGGCCAACCTGGTGGTGTTCTACGAGAACGACACCTACGAAGCCCGCTTGGCCTACAACTGGCGCGACCAGTTCCTGGCGGCGCGTTTCGATGGCAGCGGCCTGCCCAACCCGGTCTACACCGAGCCGTACTCGCAGCTGGATTTCAGCGCTGGCTACAAGTGGAACGACAACCTGTCGTTCCAATTCGAGGCCATCAACCTGAACGATGCTGTCGTACGTCAACACGGACGCACGAACAACGCGATCATCGGCGTCTGGCAGACCGGGCCGCGTTATACGATCGGGGCGCGGTACAAGTTCTGACCGTCACCTGAGCGTCCATGCACGCCAGGGCCTGGGAAGGCCCTGGCGGTGCCGCGGCGAGTGTGAGAGAGATGGTTGCAGACACGTCAGATCACGCGGTCCAGCGTGTCGTCATCGTCGGAGGCGGCTCAGCCGGCTGGTTGACCGCCGGCCTTCTGGCCGCCGCGCATCGCGGCCGCATTCAGCTCACGCTGCTCGAATCACCCGCCGTTCCGCCTATCGGGGTGGGCGAGGGCACCTGGCCCACGATGCGCGATTCACTGCGCGACATCGGCGTCAGCGAGGCGGACCTGATCCGCGAGTGTGACGCCTCGTTCAAGCAGGGGTCGCGCTTCAACCGCTGGGCCACGGGCCACCCCAACGAGCGCTACTTTCACCCCTTCGTGCTGCCGCAGGGCTACACCGAAGTGGACCTGGCCAGTGCCTGGTTGCAGTCCGCCGTGCCGATGCCCTTCGGCGAATCGGTGAGCTTTCAGCCGCACCTGTGCCTGCACGGTCGCGCGCCCAAGCAGTTCTCAACCCCCGAGTTCGCCGCGGTGGCGAATTACGGCTACCACTTCGATGCTGGCAAGTTCGGCGTCTTCCTGCGCGAGCACAGCGTGAGCCGGCTGGGCGTGCAACACGTGCTCGACGACGTCGTGGCCGTTCGGCCGCACGACAACGGTGACATCGCCGCCGTGCAGACGCAGCACCACGGCGCCATTGAAGGCGACCTGTTCATCGATTGCACCGGCCTTCAGTCTTTGTTGCTGGGCCAGCACTACGGCGTCCGGTTGGTGTCGCGCAAGCACGTGCTGTTCTGCGACACGGCGCTGGCATCGCAAGTGCCCTATCCCAGCGACAACGCGCCGATCGCCTCCCAAACCTTGTCCACCGCCCAGCCGCACGGCTGGGTGTGGGACATCGGCCTGCCCACGCGGCGTGGCGTGGGGTTGGTGTATTCCAGCGCCCACACGAGCGAAGACGAGGCGCGCGCCGCCTTGCGGGCCTATCTGGCCGACACCGGGGCGCCCCCAGGTTTGCCCGAGGCACGAAAACTCTCCTTCGAGCCGGGACACCGGGAAACCTTCTGGCATCGCAACTGCCTGGCGATCGGGCTGGCGGCGGGCTTTCTTGAGCCGCTGGAAGCCTCGGCGCTGGCCCTCATCGAGTATTCGGCCACCTTCTTGCGCGACCAGCTGCCCGCCACGCGCGAGGCCATTGACATCGTGGCGAGGCGCTTCAATGCTGGCCACCACTACCGGTGGGATCGCATCGTCGACTTCCTCAAGCTGCACTATGTGCTCAGTGCGCGTGAAGACAGCGACTTCTGGCGCGACAACCGCCAGGCGGCATCGGTGCCGGCCAGCCTGCAGGACGCGCTGGTGATGTGGCGGCACCGGCCGCCGTCACGGCATGACTTAGTTCGCCACGATGAGGCGTTTCCCTCTGCCAGCTATCAATACGTTCTGTATGGTATGGGCTTCAAGCCCGAGCGGCATTCGATCAGCCACACCGACGCTGAACGGGCACACGGGTATTTCCAGGAAGCAGCCCAACTGACGCGACGCATGTTGCCGGCACTGCCCGGCAACCGCGAGCTGATCGAGCACATCCGGCGCCACGGGCTGCCCTCCATCTGAGACTCACTTGACCTCCACGCCCATGACCCGAAACGTCCTGCTGAACAACGTCGAACACAAAGACCTGCGCGTCATCACCAAACGGGGTGCTGCGTATGGCGACGATGTGATGTTCGCGGTGACCTTTCCGTCCGAGTTCCGCAACGTTCAGGCGCATTACCCGATCGTCTTCCAGAAGTCGCACGATGGCCGCGGTTTTCAGCCGGTGGCGCTGCTGGGTTTGCGCGCAGGTCAGAACCTGTTCCTGAAGGGCGATCGTTGGGATGCGCCGTATGTGCCGCTGGCGATCGAGCGCCAGCCCTTCCTCATCGGTTTCGACCGCGACGAGCTGATGGTGCACATCGATCTCGACAGCCCGCGCGTCAGCCAAACCGAGGGGGAGCCCGTGTTCCTGCCCTATGGCGGCACCACCGAGTTCCTCGAGCGCGCCAGCTCGATGCTGCTGGCGATTCACGAAGGGCTGCAAAGCAACACCGCGTTCACGCAGGTGCTGCTGCAGCATGAACTGCTCGAGCCCTTCGCGCTCGATATCGAGCGGCCCGATGGCTCGCAGCACCGCTTCGCGGGCTTCTACACCATCCACGAAGAGCGCCTGGCCAAGCTGGGCGGGCCCGCGCTCGAATCACTGCATCAGGCCGGACATCTTTTCGGCATCTACATGGCGATCGCCTCGCTGTCGCGGCTGCGTGACCTGATCCAGCGCGCCCAGGCGCTGGGCGAGTGAGTCGCATCGCGATCGGGGCGGGCCGAATCCCATGCGCGAACTGAACGACGTCGACCCCCAGGCCTTGCCTGAGGGATGGCTGAGCTCGGATGAGCCGGTGGTCCTGAGGGGGCTGGTGCGTGATTGGCCGGTGGTCCAGGCGGCACGGCGTGCCGGCGAGGGGCAGGGCGGTGAGGTGGCCGCCTACCTGCGACGCTTCGATGTCGGTGCCACCGTCGGGGCTTGGTACGGGCCGCCCGAGATCGAAGGGCGATTCGGCTACAACGCCGACCTCACCGGATTCAACTTCGCCCGCGAGATGACGCGCTTCGCCGCGGTGCTGGATGCCCTGGCGGCGCACCGTGACGACCCCCGCCCGCCGGCCATCTATGTGGGTTCGACCACCATCGACACCTGCCTGCCAGGCTTTCGTGCCGAGAACGATCTGCCGATCGGCCATCTGCAGCCGCTGGCGAGCCTGTGGCTGGGCAACAGGGCCTGCGTGGCGGCCCATCAGGATCTGCCCGACAACCTGGCTTGCGTCGCCGCCGGGCGCCGGCGCTTCACCTTGTTGCCGCCCGATCAGGTGGGCAACCTCTACATCGGCCCGCTGGAGAACACGCTGGCCGGCCTGCCGACCAGCCTGGTGGATTTCCGCGAGCCCGACCTGCAGCGGTTCCCCAAGTTCGCCCAGGCGCAGGCCCGCGCGATGGTGGTGGACCTGGGCCCGGGCGATGCCATCTTCATCCCGAGCATGTGGTGGCATCACGTCGAGGCGCTCGAGCCGTTCAACCTGCTCGTCAACTACTGGTGGCGCCAGTCGCCCGAGCACATGGATTCACCCATGGCCGCGTTGCTGCTGGCCATGATGACGGTGCGTGACCTGCCACCCGCGCAACGCGACGCCTGGCGACATCTTTTCGACCACTACGTTTTCGAGGCCGATGCCGACACGGCTGCGCACCTGCCGCCTGCGGCCCGCCAGATCCTGGCGTCGCCGTTGGACAGCGATGCCGTGCGAGGGCTGCGGGCCCGTCTGCTGAGACGTCTCAATCGCTGAGGAACTTTGCTGTATGAACATGGCTGATCAACCCCCGATGCCGGGTGCCAAGCCGGTGCGCCGTGTGGTCATTGCAGGCGGTGGCACCGCGGGCTGGATGGTCGCGGCCTGCCTGTCGAAGACGATGGGCCGCATCCTCGACATCACGCTGATCGAATCCGATGAAATCGGCACGGTGGGGGTGGGGGAAGCCACCATTCCGACGCTGCTGACCTTCCACAACCTGCTCGAGCTGAACGAGCGCGAGTTCATGGCGGCCACCTCGGCCACCTTCAAGCTGGGCATCAGCTTCGAGAACTGGCGCAACGTCAACGAGGACTACATCCACTCGTTCGGCCTGACCGGCAAAGACCACTGGACGGCCGGCTTCCAGCATTTCTGGCTCAAAGGCCGCGAGCGCCAACTCGCCGGCGACTATGGCGACTACTGTCTGGAGCTGCGTGCCGCCCAGGAAAACCGCTTCGCCCACCTGCCGCGCAACGGGCTGAACTACGCCTTCCACCTTGACGCCACCCGCTACGCCGTGTTCCTGCGGCGCTTCAGCGAGGGCTTTGGCGTGCGGCGGGTCGAAGGCAAGATCAACGCGGTCAATTTGGACGAGGCCACCGGCCACATCCGGTCGCTGACGCTCGATTCAGGCGCGTCGATCGAAGGTGATCTGTTCATCGACTGCACCGGCTTTCGGGCATTGCTGATCGGGCAGGCGCTGAAGGTGCCGTACGAAGACTGGTCTCAATGGCTGCGGTGCGACAGCGCGCTGGCGGTCCAGACACAGTCGGTCGGCGAGGCGGTGCCGTACACGCGGTCGATTGCGCATGATGCCGGTTGGCAATGGCGCATCCCGCTGCAGCACCGGGTCGGCAATGGCTTGGTCTATTGCAGCCAGCACATGAGCGATGAGCGGGCGAAGGAGCTGTTGCTGAGCAAGGTGCATGGCGAGGTGCTCACCACGCCGCGCCTGCTGCGCTTCACCCCGGGCCAGCGCCGCGAGGTGTGGCGCGCCAACTGCGTCGCGATCGGCCTGGCCAGCGGATTCATCGAGCCTCTCGAATCCACCAGCATCCATCTCATCCAGCGCGGCACGATTCGGCTGATGCAGATGTTCCCGACCATGGGCATCCGCCAGTCGGACATCGACGAATACAACCAGCAGGCGCAAAACGAGATCGAGCACATCCGCGATTTCGTCGTGCTGCACTACCACGTCACCAACCGCACCGATTCCGAGTTCTGGCGCGGCTGCAGGACGATGGACATCCCGCCTTCGCTCAAGCACCGGATCGATCTCTTCCGCGAAACCGGGCGCGTGTTCCGCATGCAAAACGAGCTGTTTGCCGAAAACTCGTGGATCCAGGTCATGCTGGGGCAGGGCATCACACCGCAGCAGCACCACCAGGTGGCCGACCTGATGGGCGACCAGGAACTGGCGGGTTTTCTCGACGGCATCCGGCAGCAGGTCAACCGCACGGTGGCGCAACTGCCCCCGCACCAGGCCTATGTCAAACAATACTGCGCGTCGATGGAGAAGTGACCGGGTGGCGCAGCGCGAAGCCCGCGCCGCCGCCGGCCGTCTGGAAGCCTCGTCATGCGCCAGACCGAACTCCACCTGAGCCCTGAAGACAGGGCGGCCGTGCAGGCCATGCGGCGCAAGGGCGTTCACCACAGCCGCGAGGTCAACCGGGCGCACATCCTGGCTTGCCTGGATGCGGGTCTGCCGGAGGCCCAGATCATCGCCGTCCTCGGCGTGGGGCGCACGGCGCTCTGGCGCACCCGCGCCGCCTACTTGCAAGGCGGCCTGGAGTTGGCGTTGTTTGATGTGTCTCGCTCGGGCCGTCCGCCCAAGGCCGGCTTGGCGCCGGGTGACGATGCGGGCGTGGATCGGGCGGAAGACGTCGGCAACGACGACGCCGCCTGAGAGCGGCCGTGGGCCCGACTGAACCTGGCCGGCCCTGCGGGGGCATGAGAGGGCCGGTCAAACCCGGTCTTCCCATGCGGCCTGGGCGCTCACCTCGGGGCGAGCAAAGGAGCAAACACAGGGGCGCGCATCAGATGGCCGCGGTCGACTCGCGCACCACGATGTGCGGGGCGGGCAGGGCGGCTTCGGGCTGGCGGCCGGCCAGCAGATCCAGCATGGCGGTCGCCGCCAATCTGCCCAGTTCATACACCGGCTGGTGCACGCTGCTGAGCGGCGGTACCGTGAACGACGACGTGGCCACGTCGTCAAAACCAACCAGCGACACATCGTGCGGCACGCGCAGGCCGCGCCGGTGCAACGCCAGCGCAGCGCCGAAAGCCATCTGGTCGTTGGCCGCGAAGATCGCGGTGAACGGCACACCAGAGGCCAGCAGCCTCTCAATGGCCTGCAGCCCGCTTTCTTCCTGGTAGTTGCCTTCTTGCAGCAGCGCCTCGTCCACCGCCACGCCATGCGCCTGCAGTGCCTCGCGGTAGCCCTGCTCGCGCTTGCCAGAGTCCGGGTGCAGCGGGTCACCGCCGATGAAGGCGATGCGCTTGTGGCCGAGCGAAAGCAGATGCTCGGTGGCCAGGCGGGCGCCGTGCAGATCGTCGAAATTGAGTGAATAGACGCCCGGGGCGCTCAGATCGCGGCCCGTCACCACGATGGGCAGCTGGCGGGCCAGGCCCTTGAGCGCTTCATCGTCCATGCGGCCGGTGAGCACGATCAGGCCGTCGACCCGCCGCGAACGCAGCACTTCGATGCAGCGGGCTTCCGCCGTGTCGTCCCAATGGCCGCTGATGAACAGCGGGCTGTAGCCGGCCGGCAAGAGCGTGTCTTCAATGCCGCGGTGTGCGCCACCGTAGAACGGCGAATCGATCGCCTGGGTGACCACGCCGACGCTCAGCGTGCGGCCACCTGCCAGGCCGCGGGCCACCGGGTTGGGGACGAAACCGAGTTCCTTGATGGCGTCGTCGACGGCCTTCTTCTTGTCGTCGCTCACCACGGCGGTGCCATTGAGGATGCGCGACACCGTACTGGGCGACACACCTGCGCGCTCGGCCACTTGTTGCAGGGTGACGGGGCCGGTGCGTTCGTCGCCGGCCGAACTGCCGCGCGCACTGCGCCGGGGTACGGGCTTGTTGCTGGTCGACAAGGGCGGAGCTCTCAGTTTCAACAAAGTGATCAGTGTAAGTCGCCCCTGCAAGCGCTTGCAGTGGCGACTCGGTTTTACATCCCGATTCAGACAGTTCGCATTATGAAAAGTACGGCTGCTGCAGTGCAGCAGGATTTTCCACTATGAAATCGAGACTCTCATATCGTGGAAAGTAGCATCTAAGTTGTTGATTTTCAGAAAAATACTTTTGTGTCTTATATAAGACATAAGTCTCCACAAAGAGAGCGGACAGGCGTAGGCTAGAGCCCATCAATCGCTTCGTTCTCTCCCTCGTTTTCACTCCAAGGAGCCCCTGCCATGAGCCGACCGACCCGCGAACAACAGATCGCCGCCCTCGAAAAAGAGTGGGCTGAAAACCCCCGCTGGAAGGGCATCAAGCGCGGCTACTCCGCGGCCGATGTGGTTCGTCTGCGTGGTTCGCTGCAGATCGAGCACACCATCGCCAAGCGCGGCGCCGAGAAACTCTGGAACCTGATCAACACCGAGCCGTTCATCAACGCGCTGGGTGCCCTGACTGGGAACCAGGCCATGCAGCAGGTCAAGGCGGGCCTGAAGGCCATCTACCTGTCGGGCTGGCAAGTGGCGGGCGACGCCAACAGCAACGGCGAGATGTACCCCGACCAGTCGCTGTACTCGGTGGACTCGGTGCCCAAGGTCGTCAAGAAGATCAACAACACCTTCGCCCGCGCCGACCAGATCCAGTGGAGCGAAGGCAAGGACGACATCGACTTTTTCGCACCGATCGTGGCGGACGCTGAAGCCGGCTTCGGCGGCGTGCTGAACGCGTTCGAGCTGATGAAGGCCATGATCGAGGCCGGCGCTTCGGGCGTGCACTTCGAAGACCAACTGGCTGCCGTGAAGAAGTGCGGCCACATGGGCGGCAAGGTTCTGGTGCCGACGCGTGAAGCCGTCAGCAAGCTGGTGGCGGCCCGTCTGGCGGCTGATGTCATGGGCACCCCGACCGTGCTCGTGGCCCGCACCGACGCCGAAGCGGCCGACCTCGTCACCAGCGATGTGGACGACACCGACAAGCCCTTCTGCACCGGCGAGCGCACCATCGAAGGCTTCTACCGCACGAAGCCGGGTCTGGAACAAGCCATCAGCCGTGGCCTGGCCTACGCTCCCTACGCCGATCTGGTGTGGTGCGAAACCGGCAAGCCGGACCTGGCCTACGCCAAGGCTTTTGCCGAAGCCATCCACGCCAAGTTCCCGGGCAAGCTGCTGGCCTACAACTGCTCGCCCAGCTTCAACTGGAAGAAGAACCTGGACGACGCCACCATCGCCAAGTTCCAGCGCGAGCTGGGCGCCATGGGCTACAAGTTCCAGTTCATCACGCTGGCGGGCTTCCATGCGCTGAACTACTCGATGTTCGACCTGGCCTACGGCTACGCCCGCAACAACATGAGCGCCTTCGTCGAGCTGCAGGAGAAGGAATTCGCCGCTGCCGAGCGTGGATTCACCGCCGTGAAGCACCAGCGCGAAGTGGGGACCGGGTACTTCGATGCAGTCACCACCACCATCGAAGCCCAGTCGTCGACGGCCGCGCTGAAGGGCTCCACGGAAGACGAGCAATTCTTCGACAAGAAGCACGGCTGATCGCCTGCGCCTCTGTCATCGGCCCGCGTCCACCCGACGCGGACGATAAAAAAGCCCGGCGATCGCCGGGCTTTTGCTTTGGGGCTCGCCCGCGAGGAGGCTTACTGCAGGAAACGCAGGTTGCGCATCGTCATCTGCACACCGGCTTGCTGGTTCCAGCGCGGGAAGACGCCCACGTAGTTCACCTTGCTTAAGTCGAAGCAACCGGCCGCGCCCGCCAGCACGGTGCTCATCGGCACGCTGACGTTCGACCAGGCACCTTGCGCGGGCTTGCCGAGCGTGATGTCCGCGGTCGAGCAGCCCGGGCCGCTTTCGAGCTTCAGGGTGAAGTCGGTGGTGTTGCTGCCGTACAGGTACGGGTAGAGCTCGACGGCGAAGCTGCCGTTTTGCATGGGCGTCAGGTCCACCGGGCCGCCGGCCAGGTAAACCATGCCGTTGGCGCCTGACGTGTTGGCGTATTGCGCACGGATCTCCGCGGGCTCGGTACCGGCCGGCATCACCTGGTAGCTGACGAAGTTGTTGGCGCTTTGCCAGCTCGTGACGCTGAAGCCGGGTGCCGGGCCATTCGGGCCGAAGACGGCGAACGAGCCCAACTGGCTGCACGAAAGGGCATCCGGCGACGACGCGCCGCCCTTGACGACCTTCATCTGCGTCAGCGAGAGCTTGAGCGTACCGAGCGATTCGATGCTGAACGGCGTGTCGATCGATCCCAGCGTGGCGCCGGCCGAGGCGAAGCAGCTCAAGGGCACCTTGACGGTCTGCTTGGTGTTCAGCGGGGCGCTGCGCAACAGGCTGGTGATGTCCAGGCTTCCTCGGCACGGGTAGCCGCAGTCCATTTGCAGTTTCACGGTGGACGACGGTGCCTGGGCCACCATCCAGTCGAACTCCAGCGTACCGTCGGTGTAGATGCTCAGATCCTGACCGCTCGCTGCCTGCGAGAAGAACTGGCTGTGCGAGAACCAGGTGACCTGCTTGGCATCTTGCTGGGTGTTGATCTGGGTGGTCTGAACCCGGATGGCCGGGTTGCCGCTGGACGGCACGTTGATGATCGCGTTCAGGTCAGAGCCGATCTTCACGTTCTGCCAGTTGTTGGCCTCGGCATTCACCGTCAATGCGAAGGGCGGGTAGTCGACCTGATTGAAGATCATCAGCGTGCCAGCACCGCCGCTGCAGGTGTTCGGAATCGCCGGCGTGGGGAGTTGGGCCAGGGTCTTCGGCTTCGTGTACTTCTGGCCGTAACCCAGCGCGAACTGCGGCTCCTGGCCATCGCCCTTGTTCAGCGGCGTCTGGCAGGCATCTTTCGGCCACGAGAACGAGAGGCTTCCGGTGAAATCGAAATCGACGTTGCCCTTGGCGTTGCGGTAGAGCACATCGGTCACGCCGCGCCCTTCGGTGCCCGGCAGCCAGGCTGCCACGAACGCGTCGGACTTGTTGATCAGGTCGTTCGCGTACACCGGCCGGCCCGACAGCAGCAGCGTCACCACCGGCTTGCCCTTGCCGCTCACCGTGTTGAGCGCGGCGAGGTCTTCCGGATAGTTGCGCGAGTGCGCCAAGGTCTTCGAGGCGTTGATGTCGCCCGCGCCCTCGGCGTACGGCGTCTCGCCGATGACGGCGATCACCACGTCGTAGTCGGCCACGTTCTTGCCGGCGCCCGTTTCGCTGTAGTCGACCTTGTCTGCGCCGGCCACCTGCTGGATGGCGGACAGGATGGTGTCGCTGATGCCGGCGAAATCGGCGTTCGAATTGCCCGTGCCCTGCCAGGTGAGCGACCAGCCGCCCGTCTGGTTGGCCATGCTGTTGGCGCTCTTGCCGACCACGAGCGTCTTCTTGCCGCGCGCGAGCGGCAGAACAGCGTCGTTGTTCTTCAGCAGCACCAGCGATTTGCGCACCGCCTGCCGCGCGAGGCTGCGTGCCTGCAACTGCTGCGGGTCGCCGGCACCGGCGGTTTGCGAGGGCTTGCGGCCGTTGAACATGCCGGCGCGCATCTTCACGCGCAGGATGCGGGTGACCGCGTCGTTGATGCGGCTCATCGGGATGGCGCCCGAGTTGACCTGCGCCACCGTGTTGCTGATGAAGGCGCGCCATTCGTCGGGCACCATCACCATGTCGATGCCGGCGTTGATGGCCTGGGCGCAGCTGGCGTTGGTGCAGCCCGGCACCTGGCCAATGCCGTTCCAGTCAGAGACCACGAAGCCGTCGAACAGCATCTTGGTCTTCAGCACGTCGGTCAGCATGTATTTGCTGCCGTGCATCTTGCCTTCGTTGATGCCTTGCGACGGGTTCGTCCAGCTGTTGAACGAGGCCATCACCGTCTGCGCGCCGGCTTCGAGCGCGGTGTAGTAGCCCTGGCCATGGACGTTGATCATCACGTCCTTGCTGGCCATGTTCACGCCCTGGTCGGTGCCCTGGTCCGTCCCGCCGTCACCCATGAAGTGCTTGGCGGTGGCAACGACATTGGCGTCCGTCGCGAAGGTGCCTTGCAGGCCAGAGATATAGGAACCAGCGTAGGCGCGGACGATCGACGCGTCTTCCGAGAAGCTCTCGTAGGTGCGGCCCCAGCGGTCGTCCTGCGCCACCGCCAGCGTCGGCGCGAACACCCAGTTGATGCCGGTGGAGCGCACCGCCTTGCCCACGGACGCCCCGATCTTCTTCACCAGGCCCGGATCGTGCGCCGCGCCCAGCCCGATGTTGTGCGGGAAGAGGGTGGCCTGGTAGACATTGCTGTGGCCGTGGATCGCATCGGTGCCCCAGATGATGGGCACCTTGGTGGCCATCGTCGTCGACATCGAGGCGTTGTAGTACTGGTCGGCCAGTGCCACCCAGTCCGATGACGCCGCGCGCTTGTTGCCGTTGGGCCATGAGCCGCCGCCATTGAGCACCGAGCCGATGAAGTATTGGCGAACTTGATCCGGGGTGACGCTCTTGATTTCCGGCTGCGTCATCTGGCCGATCTTCTGCTCCAGCGTCATCGAGGCCACGATCTGGGCCACGCGCGATTCGATCGCAGGATCCTTCGGGATCGAGCTGGTGATGGCCGGCCAGTCGTCGTACACCGGCGCTGGCGGAATGGTTTTCGCCAGCGTCTGGACGTTGTCGGCGGCGAGGTCGGCCGCGGTCGCTTGCGCGCGCGTAGCCTGGGCGCTGTCGACGTCGGGCTCGGTGTCGCCATTGCCGCCGCAGGCGGCCACCAGCGCGGCCGCGACCAGCGCGGCAGCCAGGGCGATGGGGCGGGTGCCGGGCAGCGGGGGCACCGAGGCGGCGCGCTGCGGGGCTGCAGCGCGTGCGTGTCTCCAACTTGAATTCATTTGTAGGGTCCTGTGTGGCTGAACTGGCCGCCTGCGCCGCGGAGCGTCTGCTGGAACCGCTTCCAGGTGGCCGGGAAAATTGAATCAGCCGGCTTGCCCCGGCCGCACAGAGAAAACCCTGAAAGGTTTCGTTAATGTTTATTTCGGCCGGGTCGGCGCCCGCGAGGCAAGGGGGCTGAAGCCGGCTGCGATCTGTCACCAATTCGGGGTGTCACCCTCATGCGAGGAATCAAGAAATCGCTTTCAATAGCCTGCGCAATGTGTTGATGCCACTGAAAAACCGAGCCGAACGAGGTGCGCCCATGAACCAACCTGTCTGTCTCGAGCAGCCGATCCAACGTCGTGTGCCGTCGCCAAGCCAGCGGCGGCTGGCAGCCGCAGCCGTCCGCATCGCGTTGGCCGCCATGTCGGTGGCCTGGCTGCCGGTGCTGCCAGCGGGTGTGGCGGCAGCCACCTTCACCAACCCGATCGCGCCGGCAGGCGGCGGTGGCGGTGCGGCGGATCCCTCGATCGTCTACCGTGATGGTTTCTATTACTGGGCCAGCAGCGTCAACGGCAACTCGATCGGCATCGCCAAGGCCAAGCGGCTGCAGGACATCGGCCAGGTGCCGCGGGTCATCGTCTACACCGCGCCGCCCAACACGATGTATTCGAAGGAACTATGGGCGCCCGAACTCGCGTATCTGAACGGGCGCTGGTACCTGTACTTCGCGGCCGACGACGGCAACAACGCGAACCACCGCATGTATGCCCTGCAGGCTGACACCCAGAACCCTCAAGGCACCTGGGCCTTCCGCGGCAAGCTGGCGCCGCCCCAGGACTTCTGGGCCATCGACGGGACGGTGTTGCAGCAGGACGACGGCCGGCTGTACTTCATCTGGTCAGGTTGGCGCGGCGCCAACGACGGCTTCCCTCAGCGGCTGTACATCGCACCGATGAGCGACCCGGTCACCATCAGCGGCGACCGCGTTGAGATCTCTTCGCCCACGCTGCCTTGGGAGATGGAGACCGCGGCCATCCAGGAGGGGCCCGCGGTCGTGAAACACAACGGACGCATCAACCTCGTCTATTCGGCCAGCGCCAGTTGGACGGACAGCTACAAGCTCGGCCTGCTGTCCAACACTGACGGGCAAGTGCTCAACCCGGCTTCGTGGGTGAAGAAAAGCGAGCCGGTGTTGGTGTCCAACCCGGCGGGCCACGTCTACGGCCCGGGGCACAACTGCTTCGTGAAGTCGCCCAACGGCCGTCAGGACTGGATCGTCTACCACGCCACCACCGATTCGGGGACGGGCTGGGGTGCTCGCAACATCCGCGCCGAGCGGTTCACCTGGCGCACCAACGACACACCGGACTTCGGCAAACCGGTGGCGGTGGGCAAGGCCATCAAGGAGCCCGCCGGCTCGCCGCCGGACAGCAGCATGCGTTTCGAGGCCTCGAAGATCGGGGGCAACTTCATGCGCCACGCCAACGGCCGGGTGCGGCTTGATGCCAACGTGAGCCCGGCGGAGGATGCACAGTGGCGCCAGGTACCGGGGCTGAACGACCCGCACGCCGTGTCGTTCGAGTCGGTGAACGCGCCGGGCCACTACCTGCGCCATCGCAACGGCGAGGTCTGGAGCGACGCCAACGACGGCAGCGGCCTGTTCAAAGCCGATGCCACCTGGCGCAAGCGGCCGGGGCAGGGTGATGGCAATGGAGTGTCGTTCGAGGCCAGCAACTTCCCCGGCAGCTTCCTGCGTCACCGGGGTGGCCTGTTCTACAGCGAGGGCCTGGCGAGCCAGCTCGATCGCGACGACGCCACCTTTTACGAGCGTTGACCTGCAGGGCTTGACCCCGATGGGTTGCACGCCGGCGCTGGGGCTGCATACTGGCACCATGGCTGCTGCCGAAGACGACCCACTTCCCCCGATGCCGCGCAGCAAGAAGTCGATGCTGGAGGCAGCCCGCACAGCGATCGAAGACGCGCGAGCGGCACGGGTGGCCGGTGAGCACCGCGCTGGCGTGGCGCACGCCCAACGCGCGCTTGGGTGGGCGCAGGAAGCCGGGCACCAAGGCCTGTGCGCTGCCGCGCTGTCGGTGCTGGCGCTCAATGAATATCGCCTGGGCGATTGCGGATCGGCGGTGTCCCACTGCCAGCAAGCGCTGCCGCTGCTTCGGCGCACCAAAGACGCCGCCGAGCGCACGCAGGTGCTGTGTACCTTGGTCATGGCCCACAACGAGATGGGCCTGCGCACCGACGCGCTGAACTACGCCACCCAGGCGATCGAATCGGCGCGCCAGGCCAACGACCCTTCGCTGATGAGCTGGGCGCTGAACCGGGCCGGGCTCACCTACGAAGAGCTGGGCGACCCGCGGCGCGGCGAGCCGCTGATGGCGCACGCGCTCGAGATCGCGCGTGAGGTGCAGGGCCATGAGGAGATGTTCAGCGCACTGAACAACCTGTGCAGCAACCTGCTGCACGCCTGCAAGCTTCAAGAGGGCGAGCAGCGCACCGCGTCGCTCGAACGAGCCATCGCCTACGGCATGGAGGCGCTCGGCCTCGCCGAGGCCTCGGGCAATGCCCACCGCGAGGCGGTGACGCTGAGCAACCTGGCCAACGCCCATGTGATGCTGGGCGACTTCGACCGGGCCGAGCCCTACATCGATCGGCAAGAGGCCCTTGCCACGGCGAACGGGTACCGCTCGATGCTGTTGCTGGCCAGCCTGAATCGGGCCGAGCTGGCCCGCTACCGGGGCCAGTGGTCCGAGTCGGCGCAGCGGTACGAACAGGTGCTGGCAGAGGCGGACGAGACCGACAACCACGACGCACTGCTGGAGATCCACCAAGGGCTGTATGCGGCCTACAAACAACTGGGCGATTTCAAGACGGCGTTGCATCACCTGGAGACGGTGCTTCCGCTTGAGCGCGAGCACCTGCGCCAGCGCGCCGACAGGCAGGCTCAGCTGCTGCTGAACCGCATCGAGATCGAGAACATGCAAGCGGCGGCCGACCGTGCACGCACCGAGGCCGACGCGCAGCGCCTGCGGGCCACCGAGCTGGAGTCTGAAAACCGCCGCTTGGCCGACCGGGCCGTCGAGCTGGGCCGCCACGCGATGGAAGACCAACTCACCGGTTTGGCCAATCGCCGGCGGGTGGAGCACGAACTGCCTCAGCAGTTGGAGGCGGCGCGCCTGCGCCAGACGCCACTGTGTCTGGCTGCGATCGACCTCGACCACTTCAAACAGGTCAACGACCATTGGGGCCATGCCGTCGGGGACGATGTGCTGCGCGCCGTGGCCCAGTTGCTGGTGGCCCACACCCGCGGCACCGATCTGGTCGCTCGCCTGGGCGGTGAAGAGTTCATCGTCGTGCTCGGGGGCACGCCGCTCGCGATGGCGCGCGAGGTGTGCGAGCGCCTGCGGCAGGCCGTGGCCTCGCACGACTGGCAGCCCTTGGGTGCGGGGCTGAAGGTGACGATCAGCGTGGGCCTGTGCGCGGCCGAGGCGGCGTCGTCCATGCGCGATCTGATGGAGCGGGCCGACGCGCTGCTCTACGCTGCCAAGCGGGGTGGCCGCAACCGGGTGGAAAGCCGGTACGAGAGCCAGCCTGCCGGCTGAGCAGGGCGGAACCCAGGCTCGACGGGGGTCTCTGGAATGCCTCTCAAACTCTGAGCGCGCCGCGCCGTCTACATCGACCGGACCAGGATCTCGCGGTAGTCGTCGCCACTGGCCAGGCGCGGGTTGGTCTTGTGGCAATGGTCGACGAGCGCGCCCTCGATGATGCGGCCGAACACCGATTCGTCGACACCCAGGGCCGCCAAGCCGCGGGGCAAGCCCAGACGGGCGTTCATCTCGCGCAAGGCTTCGCTGATTTCCGTGCCCTGGGCGTCACAGCGGCCGAGGCCCATGGCGTGTGCCATGCGCTGCAGGCGTTGCTCGCGCTGGATGGTGTCGGCGCCCGCATTGAAGCGCACCACTTCGGGCAGGAACACCGCGTTCAAGGTGCCGTGGTGCAGCTTCGGGTTGACGCCGCCCAGGCTGTGGCTGAGCGAATGCACGCAGCCCAACCCTTTCTGGAAGGCCAGGGCGCCTTGCATGCTGGCGCTCATCATGGCCCAGCGGGCCTCGCGGTCGGCGCCGTGGCGCGTGGCGCGTTCGATGTGCGCCCAGCCGCGGGCAAGGCCGTCGAGGGCGATGCCGTCGGCAGGTGGGTTCACGGCGTGGGCCATGAAGGTCTCCATGCAGTGGGCGATGGCGTCCATGCCAGTGGCTGCCGTCAGCATGGGCGGCAGTCCGAGTGTCAGCTCGGGGTCGAGGATGGCGGCCTTGGGCAGCAGGTGCCAGCTGTGAAAGCCGAGCTTGCGGCCGTCGTCGACGATCAGGATCGCGCCGCGCGCCACCTCGCTGCCCGTGCCGGCGGTGGTGGGCACGGCGATGAGGGGTGCAACACGCTCACTGATCCGCCCGGCCCCGCCCAGGATGGTGGCGTAGTCGGTCAACGGGCCCGGGTGGGTGGCCGCGATGGCCACGCCCTTGGCCAGGTCGATGCTGGAGCCGCCACCCACCGCGATCAGCCCGTCGCAACGGTGCCGGGCGTAGAGCGCGCTGGCCTCGCGCACGGCGGCTTCGGTGGGGTTGGGGGGCGTGCCATCGAAGACGGCCACAGCTGCATCGCCCAAGGGCCCCAGCGCCCGGGCCAGCACCCCGGCATCGCGCACGCCGGCGTCGGTCACGACCATCGGCCGGGTGATGCCGACGCGCTCGCAGTGCGCCGGCAACAGGCGCACGGCGCCGAAGTCAATCTCGATGTGCGTCAGATATTGGATGAGGGCCATGGTGCGATGGGGTGGGGTGACGGAGCCAGTATGCTCACGATGACCTGACCGCGCCAATGAGGGCCATCCTGAAAGACTTGTCACCCCAGCGACTCCTGACCCCGGCGATGGCCGGCGTGCTCGAGCGCATCCAGCGCATCAAGCGCACCCAGTTCCATGAGATGGCGCCCGCCGATGCGCGCGCTGCCTACCAGGCCGCGGCCGAAATCCTGGAGCCACCGCGAGCCCCTTTGGCACGGGTGGAGAACGTCCAGATCCCCGCCGCCGATGGTGCGATGCTGCCGGCGCGGCTATACGCCCCCTCGGCTGAGCGCCTGCCGGTGCTGCTGTATCTGCACGGTGGCGGCTTCGTCATCGGTGATCTGGAAACCCACGACAGCCTGTGCCGGCAACTGGCCCTTCGCAGCGGTGGGGCGGTGGTGGCGTTGGACTATCGCCTGGCGCCCGAGCATCGGTTCCCCACCGCGGTGAACGATGCGTTCGCTGCGCTGCAGTGGCTCGCTGGACCAGGCGGCGAGAAGCTCGGGCTTGACGGCGCTCGGCTGGCGGTCGGGGGCGACAGCGCCGGCGGTACACTCGCCGCGGTGTGTGCCATCCAGGCCCGTGATGCGGCAGTGCCTTTGGCACTGCAACTGCTGATCACGCCGGGGACGACCGCCCACGCCGACACGCCGTCGCACCGGCGATTCGCCCATGGTTTTCTGCTCGAGGCCGAGGCGATCACCTGGTTCTTCGACCACTACATCGACAAGGCCGACCGCGAGGACTGGCGTTTCTCGCCGCTGAACGCTCCCGACGTGGAAGGGCTGGCGCCGGCCTGCGTGCTGCTGGCCGAATGCGACCCGTTGGTCGACGAAGGGATCGCCTATGCAGACAAGCTGCGATCCGCGGGGGTGCCGGTCGAGCTGGAGCTGTACCGAGGGCTCACCCACGATTTCATCAAGCTGGGCCGCGCCATCAAGGAAGCGGGGCTCGCCCAGGCGGCAGCCGCGATGGCCCTGCGCAGCGCCTGGGGCCTGAGAGGCTGACGGAGACCACACGAATGACGCGCCATGATTACCGTTTCCTCGACCGCCTGCGGGTGCGCTGGGCCGAGGTCGACATGCAGGAGATCGTGTTCAACGGGCACTACCTGATGTACATCGACACCGCGGTGGGCGGCTACTGGCGCGCTATCGCGCTGCCCTACCAGGAGGTCATGCACCGCCTGGGCGGTGATCTCTTCGTTCGCAAGTCGACGCTGGAGTATTTCGCGTCGGCCGGCTACGACGATGTGCTCGACATTGGCGTGCGCTGCGAGCGCATCGGCAATTCGTCGCTGCTGTTCCGCACCGGGGTGTTTCGCGCTGATGAACTGCTTGTCGAGGGCGAGCTGGTTTACGTGTTCGCCGACCCGGCGGCCAAGGCGCCCAAGCCGGTGCCACCCGAGTTGCGCGCCACGCTGCTGGGCTTCGAGGCCGGCGAGGACATGGTCGAGGTGCGGGTCGGGGCGTGGTCAGAGCTGGGCCACGAGGCGGGCGCCATCCGGGCCGAGGTGTTCATCGAAGAGCAGAAGATTCCGGCCGAGATGGAATGGGATTCGGCCGACGCGTCGTGCGTGCATGCCGTGGCCTACAACCGCCTTGGCATGCCGGTGGGCACGGGAAGGCTGTTGGAGCATGTGCCGGGCGTCGCCAAGATCGGGCGGATGGCGGTGCGCCGGGCACTGCGCGGCAGCCGCGTGGGCAGATCGGTGCTGGACGCGCTGATGCAGGCCGCTCGCGAGCGGGGCGACCGCGAGGTGATCTTGCATGCGCAGATGAGCGCGGAGCCGTTTTATCGCCGCGCCGGTTTCCACCAGCGCGGGCCGGTGTTCGACGAAGCCGGCATCGCCCACGTCGAGATGGTTCGGCTGCTGTAGCGGCGATGGCGCGCTCGCTTGGCGCGGGTCAGCGCAGCGGGCGGATCAGGCTGCGCACACGGCGCTTCTTGGGCGGCTCCAGCGGCACTTCAGGCAAATCGCTGTCCGCCACAGGAGCCCAGCGTTCGCTGCCGGCGCCGGGGGCGTCTTCGTCGGAGCTGTACTTCGGCGGCCAGTCGCGCAGCGTCGCACGGCGCAACAGCGCCAGCCCCGGGCCTCCGGTGAAAGTGCGTTCGAAAACGTGGGTGGTCAGGTGCTTGGCGGCACGCTCGGTGATCACCAGCGTCGAACAGCGCGTGCCGTAGCTGCCATCGGGCGTGCGAATGAACGCGGGCGACAACCACCGCTCGCGGTCACGGTCGAGCCCGGTGTGGGGCAACTGCTCGTCCGGAGCCTGGCTGCGGTCGGCCAGCATGGCGAACAACTGGCCCGCCAGCGCCTCGACGCTCAGCTCGTCTTCATGCTCATCCAGCATGTTTTCAAGGCGGTGCTTGAGCATCTGGACTTTGGGCCACGGCGCATCGACCTCGGCGGCGTTGCTGACCACGGTCACGCCGCGCTCCAGACGCCGGCCGCTGGCCTGCTGGTTGGTGGCCCAGAAACACTCTCCGCGCCGGAAATCCGCCGCGATGAGGTTGAAGGGCGCGTAGCCGGACAAAGCCATGCGAGGCCAGAAGCGGTCAGAGGCCTGCTGGCCCTCGAGCCACGCCGGCACAATCGTCCCGCGCGATGGTCCGTCGCCGGCCGGAGTGCCGCCACCGCGCACGTTGGTCACCAAGGCGAAGCGGCCTTCGGTGGTCATGCCCATCCAGGTGCCGCCGGCGGCCAGGTCGCGGCCACCAAGGATGGGCAGGCTGCCGCCGTCGGGCGTCCACCAGCCCAGGCGCGCCGCGGGCCGGTGGAAGAACTCATCTCGGTTGGCCGCCACCACGAGTGGAAAGCGGCGGCTGACATCCAGCGCCAGACCGGCTAAACACATGGCTCGAAGACTTCGAGGTGCCGGGGGCTCTGCAGCCACGCGTTCAGGCGCTGGCCGACGGTGGTTTCGATCTGCGCGGGCAGGGCAGCCACGCGATCGGCCGGCCAATCGAGCGCGGCGCGGTAGGTCTCGAGCAAGGTCATCTGTGGGGAACCATCGGCAGATGCGGCCGATGAGGGCCGCTGCATCAGCGATGCACTCAGCCCCGGTTGGGTGCTGCACAGCGCACGCTGGCCCTCGCGTGCCATGGCCACTGCGGCGGCCATGTCGGCGATGTTCACTCGATAGTAGATGAACCACCAGCGCTCGTCGGTGGGCGACGCGCCGCCGGATTCGAAGGGATGAGACATCGTGCGCAGGCGGCCGCAGTTTGCGGCGTATCAGGAGGCGGGGTGTTCAGTGCTGGAAACGACCAAGCGGCGCCCCGACACGCACCAATGCCGTCACGGCGATCATGGATGACTCTGAAGCGCTCAGCCCTGGTCAGCCGGTAAGGGGTAGGGCAGAGCCCGAGGCGACAGCGCAGGGCCGTCTACCGAGCCCAGGTGGAATGAGCCCGGGCCATTCGCCAATGCCAGCTTGACTTCCACCAAGCCGAGCTGATCGCCCTGGGGCGACTGGCCAGCCAGCGCCACCATGCCGGCGGGCTGGCCGGGGTCGGCGTCGTGGAACACCTCTTGGCCCGGGGCCATGATGGGCGCGTTGGCGGGCAAGGCCAGCAGCATGGCGCGGCGCTTCAGCGTGCCTCGGTATTGGCTGCGTGCGACAACCTCCTGGCCGGGATAGCAGCCCTTCTTGAAGTTCACCCCCCCGACCAGCTCGAAATTCACCATCTGCGGCACGAACTGGTCGATCGTCGGGGTGCTGATGCGCGCAACGCCGCTGGCGGCCTCGAGCCAGCGCCAGGCCGGCTCGGGCAGTGGCGCCAGCGGCGGTGTTGGCGCATCGGCCCGCTGGGCCAGCAGGCAGCGAACCTGGCCGGCGCCATCAGGCAGGCGCACCACCTGGGCCTCTGCCGCGGCGTGCACCGTCCACGCGGTGGCGGGTTGTCGATCACCGAGCCAGGACGCGGCCGCGTCGCCAGCCAGGCCCCACAGCGGCCAATCGGCACTCGCATCGCTGAGCTTGCATTTGGCCCGCAACACGAACATCGACAGTCGTTTCAACGTGGCCGGAAGCAGGTCGGCCGAGCAGGCCAGCAACAGTTCTTCGGGCCCGGGCGACCAGATGATGAAGCTGGCCTGCAGCCTGCCCTTGGGCGTGCAGTAGCCGGCCAGCGTGGCCCGAGGCGGCACGCTGTTCGAGAGAAGAGAGGCCACATCGGCCGTCAACTGGCCCTGAAGAAAACTGGCCGCATCGGCGCCCTGCGCCCGTATCACGCCCCAGTTCTCAAGGCGAACGGCGCCTTCCATGGGGGAGGCAAGGGAAGGAGCGGGGGCGGAGATGTCCAAGGCTAGGTCAGTCATGCCGCCGATTATCATCGCCGCCCTATGTTCGCAAGGCCCTTGGGGATACCGTCGGCAGCATGAAGTGGCTGCGCAAGTTTCTGGTTGCCACGCTGGTGTTGCTGGCGGGGCTGGTCGCCGCCGGCTGGTGGTGGCTCGAGCGCCCGCTGGCGCTTCGCGGCGAGCAGGCCGAGGTTTCCATCGAGCCTGGCACGCCGGTGCGCGAGATCGTGCGTTTGTGGGTCGACGCCGGGGTGCAGGCGCCGCCGGAGCTGCTGTACCAGTGGTTCAGGTGGTCCGGCCAGGCGCGCAAGATCCGCGCTGGCAGCTACGAAATCGGCCCGGGCACCTCACCGCGGGCACTGCTCGACAAGATGGTGCGGGGCGACGAGACCCTCGAGAACCTGCGTTTCATCGACGGCTGGACCTTCCGGCAGGTGCGCCAGGCGCTCACCGAGGCGCCTCATTTGAAACAGACGATCTCAGTGTTGTCCGATGAGCAGGTCGCCAAGCTGCTGGATCTGCCCGACGGTGTGATCGAGGGCCGGGTCTTTCCCGACACCTATGCCTACAGCCGCGGCGTGAGCGACATGACGGTGCTGCGGCGTGCCGTGGCGGCCATGACCCGCCGGCTCGATGAGACTTGGGCCAGCCGTGTCGAGGGCTTGCCCCTGCCCAACCCGCAGGCGGCGCTGGTGCTGGCGTCGATCGTCGAGAAGGAAACCGGCACCGCCAGTGACCGCGGGCGGATCGCGGCCGTCTTCGTCAACCGACTCAAGCTGGGCATGCCGCTGCAGAGCGACCCGACCGTGATCTACGGTATCGGCGCCCGCTTCGACGGCAACCTGCGGCGTACCGACCTGACCACCGACACGCCGTGGAACACCTACACCCGGGCCGGCCTGCCGCCGACACCGATTTCGATGCCCGGGCTGGCCTCGTTGCAGGCGGTGGTTCGGCCTGAATCCACCAAGGCGCTCTATTTCGTGGCGCGGGGCGATGGCTCCAGTGTCTTCTCAGAGAACCTCGACGACCATAATCGCGCGGTGAACCAGTATCAGAAAGGCCCGCGCAAGTGACCACCCGAGGGCGTTTCATCACTTTTGAAGGCATCGATGGTGCCGGCAAGTCGACGCACATCGAGGCGGTGGCCGACGCGCTGCGCGCACAGGGCGAACAGTTGCTGCTGACGCGTGAGCCGGGCGGCACACCGCTGGCCGAGAAGCTGCGCGAGCTTTTCCTGCACGAACCGATGGACGCGCTCAGCGAGGCGCTGCTGGTCTTCGCGGCGCGACGCGACCACCTGGTCACCCGAATCGAGCCAGCCTTGGCCGCGGGCCTGACCGTGTTGTGCGACCGTTTCACCGACGCCACCTTCGCCTATCAGGGCGCTGGACGCGGTTTCGACCTCCAAGTGCTGGCAACGCTGGAGCAGTGGGTGCAGCAGGGCGTTCAGCCTGACCTGACGCTGTGGTTCGACGTGCCTCCTGCGGTGGCGGCGCAGCGCCGCGCCGCGTCGCGTGAGCCGGATCGGCTGGAGCGGGAGGCCGAAGCCTTCTTCGAACGGGTGCGTTCGGGCTATGCCGCGCGGGCGGCCGCCGATCCCGGGCGGGTGCGGCGCATCAACGCCGATGCCGACATGGCCTCGGTTCGCGAGGCGGTCCTTGAGGTGGTCTGCCAGACTGTGCGAGGCTCCCACGGTGCTTGACGAGCGAGACCTGCCCTGGCTGGCCGAGCCATTGGCCCAATTGCGCGACCACCCCCGCAGCCATGCCCTCATCCTCCACGGCGGTGCCGGCTCGGGCCAGTGGGAGCTGGCCTGGCGGGTCGCCCAGGCCTGGCTGTGTGAAAACGGGCCCGGACCGTGCGGCGAGTGTCCGAGCTGCCACCTGACCGTGGCACACAGCCACCCCGACCTGAAGGTGCTGATGCCCGAAGCGACGCAACTGGCGCTGGGTTGGTCCGACGCTGGCGACGACGGTGACAGTGAGGGCGGCGAGGGTGGCAAGAGCAAGCGCAAGCCCAGCCGCGAAATCAAGATCGACGCGGTACGCGCGGCCATCGACTGGGCGCACACCAGCTCTGGCCGGGGCCGCGGCAAGGTGCTGCTGTTCTATCCGGCCGACGCGATGAACGTCACCTCGGCCAACGCGCTGCTCAAGACGCTGGAAGAGCCGGCTGCCGGCACCCGTCTGCTGCTGTGCGTCGACGATCCAGAGCGCCTGTTGCCCACGGTGCGCAGCCGCTGCCAGCGCGTCCGGCTCGAGCCACCCGACTTGGCCGCGGCCGAAGCGTGGCTGACGCGCCAGGGCGTGGCCGGTGCCGCCGCGTTGCTGCGCGCCAGTGGCGGCGAGCCCTTGGCCGCCAAGGCACTGCTCGACGAAGGCCTGGATGCGACGGTGTGGGGCCAGTTGCCGGCCCAGGTGGCGCAGGGCGACAGCCGTGCATTGGCCGCCATGCCATTGCCGCGCGCTGTGCGGGTGCTGCAGCAGGTTTGCCATGACGCGATGGCGCAGGCCGCTGGTGGCGCGCCGCGCTTCTTCATGCCCGGCCAGGTGCCTCTGGGCGCGGAAATCGCCGGGCTGGCGGACTGGTCACGCGAATTGGCCCGGGTGGCGCGCCACGATGAACACCCCTGGAACGCGCCGTTGCGTGTCGAAGCCCTCGTGGCGCAGGCGCAGCGGGTGTGGAGCGCGGGATGATCCCGCACAGCCTGGATACACTGCAGCCATGAGCGATGTCGACGGCCGTCCCCTTCCTTCAGCCCCCGCTGGCGCGGCGCGGCCGAGTGTCATTCAGCTGGTGTTTCGCGAGAAGGGCGCGCTGTACGCCGCCTACGTCTCGGTGTTTTCCGAAGGCGGGCTGTTCGTCCCGTCGACGCGCGAGTACCAGTTGGGCGACGACATCTACCTGCTGCTGTCCCTGCCCGGTGATCCGCAGCGCTACCCCGTGGCCGGGAAGGTGGGATGGATCACGCCCCCGAATACCTCGGGCGGTCGCACCCAGGGTGTCGGCGTTCGTTTCCCGAACGACGACAAGACCCGCCAGCTGAAGATGAAGATCGAGGAAATCCTCGGCACATCGATTCAGTCGTCCAAGCCGACTCAGACGATCTGAGATCCTGAAGCCCTTCACACGACGGGAAGGATCCCGACCGTCGAGTCATCGGCCGCTGGGGCATGGCAGGCGCGGCCCCATGGGCTTGTTTGTATTTCTGAACCATGTTTGTCGATTCTCACTGCCATCTGAGCTTCCCTGAGCTGCGTGAGAACCTGCCTCGCATCCTCGGCGACATGCGCGAGGCCCGGGTGGCCGCCGCCTTGTGCATTTGCACCACGCTGGAAGAGTTCGATCAGGTCCATCAGCTGGCGCTCGACCACCACAACCTGTGGGCCAGCGTCGGTGTTCACCCCGACACCGAGGGCCTGGCCGAGCCCGACGAGGCCCTGCTGTGCGAGTGGGCGGGCCGCCCGAAGGTCATCGCCATCGGCGAAACCGGGCTCGACTACTACCGGCTCAACGGCCGCAGCGTTGCCGACATGGCGTGGCAACGCGATCGGTTCCGGCGCCACATCGGGGCGGCGCGGCGCATGAAGTTGCCCCTGATCATCCACACCCGCAGCGCCAGCGACGACACCGTCGCCATCTTGAAGGACGAAGGTGCCGGCCAGCCGGGCAGCGATGTCGGCGGCGTCTTCCACTGTTTCACCGAGACGATGGATGTCGCCCGTGCCGCCCTCGACCTTGGCTTCCACATCTCGTTCTCCGGCATCGTCAGCTTCCGCAACGCAGCCGATCTGCGCGAGGTGGCCCGTTTCGTGCCGCTCGATCGTTGCCTGATAGAAACCGACAGCCCGTACCTGGCGCCCGTGCCTTACCGCGGCAAGACGAACAGCCCAGCCTACGTGCCCCACGTGGCGGCGGTGCTGGCAGCCGAGAAGCAGGTGTCGGTGGAGGAGATCGCGGCGGTGACGACTCGCAACTTCGAGCGTCTGTTCGGGGTGTCGGTGCCCGCCCTTCAAGGCTGAGCGGAGGCCTTGGCATGGTGAATCGCCGTTTGGCCACACGCGGCCTGGCACTGGGGGTCTTGACGGCCAGCGCCGGCTGGGCGTCGGTCGCTCGTGCCGGTTCGTACGAAGACTTCTTCCTCGGCATCGCACTGGATCGCCCCGGCATCGTCGCCCCCTTGCTGGCCAAGGGGTTCGACGTGAATGCGCGCAACCCGGAAGGGCTGCACGGCCTGTACATCGCGCTGCGCGAGCACTCGTTCGACGTGGCGGAGCTGCTGTTGAAGCACCCGCAGCTCGAGGTGGAGGCCACCAGCCCCGTGGGTGAGACGCTGCTGATGATGGCCGCGCTTCGGGGCCGCCTGGATGCGATGAAGCAGTTGATCGATCGCGGGGCGCAAATCAATCGCCCCGGCTGGACACCCCTGCACTACGCCGCGTCCGGCACCGAACCGGCGCCCACCCGGTTGCTGCTGGATCTACACGCCGAGATCGATCCTCGGGCGCCCAATGGCAACACGCCGCTCATGATGGCGGCGGGTTTCGGTAGTGTGGATGCGGCGGAGCTGCTGGCCCTGCGCGGTGCGGATGTCACCCTGCGCAATCAGGCAGGGCTCTCTGCGGTGGACTACGCCGGCAAGGCCGACAGGAGCCGGCTGGCAGAGCGCCTGGAGGCCATTGCCCGGCGCGGGCGGCCTTGATGAGCGTTGCCGGGGCGGTAGAGAAGGGGAATCAGCCCTTGAGGCCGGCCAGATCGGCCAGTGCGAGCGCGAAGTAGCCGAGAACGGCGATCACCAGCATCGCGTCAAAGTGCGAGTAGCCCAGCTGGGCGTTGGTGTTCGACAGGAGGTTCTTCAGACGTTGTGTCATTTTCGTGGCCCTTTTGAGGTTGGTGGTTTGTTGTGTCGGCCGCGGACAGCCTGCATGGCCGTCTTGGCCGCCCAGCGGGCCCGCTTCTGGCGAGCCCTGCCGGATTTCGGGGTTCTGGCCAATTGCCTTCACCCCGGTTTGCTGCTAGCAATTTGCTGCAGTGCCGTAACTGTGACAGCTCTCGGCGACAGTTTCAAGACAGATCCTAGGGATAACCCGAATCTTGTGACTTCGCGCACGCCGATGGGTGGACGTGGTGTCAGGCGGGCGAGCCGGTGATCGGAAGGTTTCACGGCGTGCTGCTGGCCCACCAACCCCGGCGTCGGGTAAGTCGGTGAGCTTGTCAGTCTTTTTCCGACACGCGGCTTGTCTGTCGGCCGACTGTCGCCGAGAAAGCAGCTTCCCTACAGTTCGCCGCATGGGCTTCGCGCCGAAGCCTGCCACCCCGGAGAAGCTCATGCGTCACGCCCAAAACGCCATCAACCCGTTCACGATGATGATGGACCCCGAGGCCATCCTGCAGGCCGTGGAGCGTTCCGATCGATTGAACCGGCTGCAGCGCCGAGTCTGCCGCCCGTTGGACCGGCCGCTGATCCCCAAGGTGCAGGGTGCCGATCTCGCCGCTTACGACCGCGAGATCGACCTCGCGGCGGACGAAGAAGAGGCCGACGCCCTTTGACTTCACCCCAGCTCCCGCGTGAGCGGGATGTCCAGGCGGGGTGAGGGTGGCGAGGACCGGTTCTGGCTACCGTAGAGCAGCGGACCGCGCACGGCAGGGCCGAGACGCCGCGGGCGGCCATGCCCTTCCGAATCCTCCGCAACCCCCGGTACCAACGCTGAGCATGCCGAACGGGTGTCGCCCAGACAGCGTGCTCCATGAACAAGTCATCCAAAGCAGTACGGGGCCGGCGCGTCCCCGTTTTTGCTTTGGCCGGTGCGATGACGAGCGTCAGCAGCCAGCGGCGGCCGGGCACGCCGAACGCGGTGGCTGTAGGCATCGTCTGACACGGGAATGAGCCTCAGGCTGGCGGGGCGGGCATAGGCCCCCGGGCACCATGGCGGAGCCTCTCGGGCCGTAGCTCGGCTTGAGAACCGTTCCCAACTCACGCCCCAGGAGACTCTTCATGCCTGCCCAAGCCCTGACGCGTCAGCGCCTCCACGCATTGCGCGCAGCCTTGCCTGAGACGGTCGACCTGTTGCACCGCCGTCGAGCAGCGCAGATTCCGCCCGACCACGTCGACGACTATGTCGCGCTGGACTGGCTCAAGTGGGATGGCGGCACTTTGCGGCTGACCATCACGGGCGCCAACATCCACCGGCAGATGCTGGATCTGGTCGACGCCTGACGAGCTCTCTGGCCCGCCTGGCGCCGCCAGAAGCACGCGGCCTCAGTGGCCGGGAAGGGCCGCTGCGGATGCGGGGCCGAAATACTTGGTGGCAAGTTGGCGCGCATCGGTGAGCCCCAGGCTCAACATCATGCGATCGCGCCAGGTGAGGGGTTGAATCCGACCATCCGGCATCGCGAGCACGCGGCCCAGAATCGGTTCTTCTTCGATCGTGGACTCCGGGTAGCCACGACCCAACGTCACGTTGTGCATGTGAGCTCTCCTCTGACCGATGTCGCCAGCGCCGTTGCTGGCGAAACGAAATGTAGCGTTCGACTGCCGGCGGTCCAAGCGTAGGCACCCGAGGGTGGCTCGACGCGTCGGTAACACGCGACATCCGCCGGGCCCCGCTGCGAGTTCGGATTGACGCGCCCAGCGCGATGCCGTGAAGAGGCAGGCATGCCTCTGAAACGGCGCTCACGGCCGATGAGGGCTGCGACAAATTGGCGACAATCTCGGCGCCGGCTCCAGTCCACTCAAGTCCACTCAAGTCAGCTCAAGTCGGCCTGAACGTTGACTTCAACACGATCAAACAGCCGCCCCACATTGCGCGGTGCCGCGGAGGGAATTCAGATGCTCATCCCATGCCAGAAAGCCCGGGGCTCCACCCGGCGTGTCATGTCCCGGCGTGTAGCGCTCGCCGCCGCTTGGACGCTGGCAGTCGCGCTGTACGCGCCGGCGGCGGAAGCCGCTTGCCGCTACTCCAAGTTTGCGGCGCTGAAGGTGAATACCGACAGCGGCAGGCCCCACATGGCTGGCACCGTCAATGGGTATCCGATCAATGTGCTGATAGATTCGGGCGCCTATGGCACCGGGCTGACGCGCTCTGCGGCCGAGGGGGCCAAGCTGTCGCTGTCTCACACCGATGACGCCAGTTTCGGGGTGGGCGGTGAATCACAGGAGTACCAAGCCAGCGTCCAGGAGTTCACCGTCGGTGAAGCCAAATGGGGCCGCATGCGCATGCGCGTCATCTGGGACATGCCGCACGACGCAGGCACTGGCGCCATCCTCGGCGCCAACGTGCTCTTCCAGAACGACGTCGAGTTGCTGCTCAAGGACAACACGATCCATTTGTTCCGCCCCCAGGACTGCAAGGACACCTACCTCGGGTACTGGGACAAAGATGCCATCGTGCTGAAGATGCTGGACAACCGCTCGGCAGATGATCTTCGGGCGATGGTCACCGTCGAAGTCAACGGCAAGCCGCTGCGTGCGCTGCTGGACACCGGGGCCGACGTGTCGGTGATCGATACCAAGGCCGCCGAAGAAGTGGGTGTGGTGAGGCCGCCAGAGGCGAAGGAGCAGTTGTTCCACGGCATCGGCTCGCGCCGGATCGCCTCGTGGGTGGGGTCATTCAAGACGGTGGCGATCGGTCCGCAGGAGATCCGCAACACCAAGTTGACGGTGATGAACCTGTGGGGCGCCGCTCGGCAGGATCTGGGCTATTGGGGCGGAGAGTCCTTGTCCCACAGCCCCCAAATGATCCTGGGGGCAGACTTCCTCACATCGCACCGCGTGCTGTTCGCCAACAGCCAGCGCATGGTGTATTTCACGCACTTGGGCGGCCCGGTGTTCGTCGCCGGCACGCCAGCAACCCCGAACTCTGCAGCGCCGGAAGCCCAAGCCGGTCGCCCCGACCCCACCGCGCCCGCCAAGCCCTGAAGAGCAGCGCTGCAGGCCATCGATGGCGCCACCCACTTCGGGCCTGAGTGTCGATCGTGAGAGCTTCGTCGCCTTCAGCGAGGGGCTGCAGGCGTTGGATAGGCTGGCGCCGGCTGTATCCCCCGCTCGCCTGATGAGCGAGGGGCTCACCGCCCTGCGTCAGGTGGTGCCGTTCGATGCAGCGTGGTGGGGCGAGTGCTCGGGCGGCATGGATGGCCTGGCCCCGCGCAGCTGGCTGAGTGGTCGCATCAACCTGAGCGCCGAGTTTTCGCGCGAGTGGAACGCCATCTCTCATCGCGACCGTTTCGCACGGTCGTCGATGCAGCAGTTGGACACCGTGGTGATCGAAGTCGGTTACGCCGACCCCGAGCCTGCCGTCGAGGCCTTTGCTCGCCGCCATGATCTCTATCACGTGATGGCCATCACCCGGCTGCTGCCTGGAAGCGGGTTGCTGCACTACATCTGCTTGTACCGCCAGCAATGCTCGCCCCCCTATAACGCCGTGCAGAGCCTGCTTTTCCAGCAGTTCACGGCTCACCTGATGCGACGGTGGGGCGCGCGCGTGGCCACACTGATTGCGTCCGAGGGCACGGCGACGGGCGCGGATGACCATGCCTTGCTCGACGCAGGCGGTGAGTTCGTTTACGTCGGGGCCCGCATGGCCTTGCTGTTGAAGGAGCACGCCCCTTCGTGGGAGGGCTCGCGCCTGCCTGCACCCTTGGCCGGTGCCTTCGCGCAGGGTGCCGGTGCATTGAAGCTGGGGCGACGTCGCCTGGTGAGCCAGGCTTGTGGTGAGCTGACGTTGCTGAGCATCCAGCCACAGCATCGCGGGCCCGTGCTGCCGCCGCGCGAAATGGGCGTGGCGGTGCTGTATGCCGAAGGCCGGTCGTACAAAGAGATTGCCCTCCAGACCGGCCTCGCGCCCGCGACCGTGCGCACCTACCTGCGAGAGGCTTACCTTCGGCTTGGCGTGTCCGACAAGGTGGCGCTGGGCCGGGCGCTGGCCGGACGTCGGCCTGCAAGGCCGCGCTGAGCCCCTCTGCATCTGCAGAGGTCAGCCCCGGAGCGCGAACGATACCTTCGGCGTGCGCCGTGTGGCGTGCGGTTGGAGGAGACATGAGACGTTCCAGATGGGCACGGATCGGCGCGGTGGGGGCCTTCACCGCCGTTGCCGCCGTGGTGGGCTGCAGCAGCGGTGATGACACCGAAGCCGCGGATGTGGTGTTTCGCGGTGGCAAGGTGGTCACGATGGACGGCCAGCGGCGCATCGCCCAGGCAGTGGCCGTACGCGAGGGCCGCATCGCCTTTGTTGGTTCGGATGCAGACGCACGTCGGCACATTGGCGCGAGCACCAAGGTGATCGAGCTGGAAGGCCGCATGCTGATGCCAGGCTTCATCGACGGTCACCTGCATTCGCTGGCCGGCGGCCGAGCACTGCTGGTGTGCGATCTGGCCTATGCGCCACTGACAAGGGCGCAACTCAACCAACGCCTTCAAGCCTGCATTGATGCCACGGCGGATGCCGGCCCTGACGCATGGCTCGAGGCGGTGAACTGGGATCGCCAGTCCACGGCCTCGCTGGACGCGGACCCGACCCGGGCGACCCTCGACGCCCTGAACACCACGCGACCCATCGCCGTCACCTCGGCTGACTTCCATTCGGTGCTGGGAAACTCGCGAGCATTCACGGTGGCGGGCATCGATGCCCACACGCCGGATCCCGTCGGTGGCAAATTCTTGCGCGAAGCCAACGGCACGCCGTCGGGCATTTGTGAAGACGCGGCCGGCTTCGAGCTCAAGGCCGCCATCCCGCCCGACAGCGAAGAGGATCAACTCAAGCAAGGGCGGGCCGCACTGGCGGCCATGCGAGAGCAGGGGATCACCACGTTCATGGACGCCGCTGCCGGCGATGCCCATCTGCGTGTGTTCAAGACGCTGCGCGACGCCGGTGAACTGACCGCACGTGCCCACCTCGCGATCAATATCGATCCCGCGGTGGCGAACAGCGCACCGGCCGAGGCCATCGCCCAGGCCAAGGCGCTGGCCGACCAAGCCGACTTGGGCGAGCCCGCCCCTGCGCCAGGTGTGCGATCCCGGGTCACCAAGGTGTTTGTGGACGGCGTGGTGAATGCGCCCGCCGACACCGGGGCGCTGCTGACGCCGTACTGGCGCAACGCGGGAACAGATGCCGAACCGAAATGGGAACCGGGCACCAACCTGGGCCAGCTCTACTACACCCCCGCATCGCTGCAGGCTCTGGTGCTGTCAGCGGTGGATGCCGGGATGGATCTGCAGTTGCATGCCACCGGTGAGCGTGCTGTACGCACGACCTTGGATGCGGTGGCAGCTGCCCGCCAGGCCCGACCGACCGCAGACTTTCGGCCCGCCATCGCACACGACGAAACCGTGGCAGTGGCCGACTATCCACGCTTTGCCGAGCTGGACGTGATGGCGACAATGTCGTTCCAGTGGGCCCAGCGGGCGCCGTACTCGATCGGTGATACCGAACACCATCTGGGCGCCGAACGGTTTGCCCGCATGGAGCCTTCGGGCAGCCTGCAGCGAGCGGGCGCGCGAATCGTTCACGGCAGCGACTGGCCGATCGACCCGTTCGACACCTTCCTGGCACTCAAGGTGGGCGTCACACGATCTGGCGATCCGACCAATCCCCACAGCGCCGCCAGCTTGTCGCCGATCTTCGAGGGGCCCATCAACGCCGATCCGGCACTCTCGCGTGACGAGGCATTGACGGCCATCACACTGAACGCGGCGCATCAGCTGAGGATGGAGAAGCTCGTGGGCTCGATCGAGGTGGGCAAGTTCGCCGACCTCATCGTTCTGGAACGAGATTTCCTCACCGTGCCCGACGAAGCGCTGGGCCGCAATCGGGTGCTGCTGACGATGACCGGCGGTGAGGTCGTGTGGGGCACCGGGGTGTACGCGGCGGCACCATCAGCACAGCGGTTGCGCCAGCACACAGCCGCGGCCATGTTGAGTGCACAAGGCTCTACCGGGCATGCGGTGCCGCCGCGGGCGCGTGGCGCCCCGCACGGAGACGGCCACGCCCATTGAAGCGGGCCACCAGAAGATGGCGGCCGCTTGCGCACCCTGCGGCCAGCCGCCGGTCCGCCACATGTGACCTGACGAGAAAGGACTGATCAGGCTGAGCTGGCGGCGCTCATGGGAGCGCCATGACACGTCATCTTTGATGCGTTGGCAGGCCTCATTTCGACTCGCAATGCCCTATCTGAGGCCTGGGCAACGGACGAACTGCCCCGGTTCAGAGAACAATCTTTCGCATTGATTCACGCACTTCTCCGAGGCTGGCATGAAAGACGCCGCTTTGTTTGAATCGATTGCGGAAGACTCGCCTGATGCCATCGTGCTGGTGGATGAAAAGGGTCTGATCCGCTTCTGGAACCGCACCGCAGAGTCGATGTTCGGGCATCCGCGCGAACAGGCGATGGGCCTGCGTTTGGCCGAGCTGATTCTTCAAGGCGACGAGCCCCCGCCCTCCAGCCACGGGCCACCTGAAAAAAGGTCCGCTTCGTTTGACGCCGTGGCCCGCAGCGCCACTGGCGCCTTGCTGTACGTGAATGTGGCCTCGCGCCCGATCGGCATGGCCTCCGAGATCGGGGCGTGCGAGGTCTACAACCTGGCCGACGTCTCACAGCTGCGCACTCGGCGTGATGCTCAGTTGCTGGAGGCTCGCTACAGCCAACTGCTGGACTCCATGCCAGACGCGGTGGTGGTCGTCAACGAGATCGGTCGCATCGCGCTGGTGAATCCCCAGGCGGAAGAGATGTTTGGCTATCGGGCGTCTGAGTTGGTGGGTACGCCGCTGGAAACACTGCTGCCTGAGCGCTACCGCGCCACCCATGGCCGGCACCGTGAGCGCTACATGGGCCACCCCCATGCACGCCCGATGGGGCAGGGGCTGGAACTGCATGGCCAGCGCAACGGCGGAGAGGAGTTTCCCGTGGAGATCAGCCTCAGCCCGTTGCGCACCGATCTCGGTATGTTCGCTCTCAGCGCGATTCGCGATATCAGCGAGCGCCGGCGGGTGGAGCGGGTGCTGGAAGAGAAGAACCTCGAGCTGCAGCGCGCCAATCAGGCGAAAGATCGCTTCCTGGCGACGATGAGCCACGAGCTTCGAACGCCGTTGAACGCCATCATTGGCTTCACCGGCATCTTGCTGATGCGATTGCCGGGGCCGCTCACGGCAGAGCAGGAAAAACAGCTGAGCACCGTGCAGCAAAGCGGCAAGCACCTGTTGTCGCTGATCAATGATTTGCTGGACGTGGCCAAGATCGACGCCGGCGGAATGCAGATGCACCGAGTGCCCATCGAAGCTCGCGCATTGGTGGACGAGGTGGCGTCGACACTGCGCCCGATTGCACACGCCAAAGGGCTGGAACTCGCGGTGCGGGCGAGTCAACCCGCCGCCTGGGTCCATGCCGATCGACGCGCGCTGCAGCAGATCCTGATCAACCTGGCGAACAACGCCATCAAGTTCACCGAACGCGGCGTTGTCGAGCTGTTCGTCGAGCCCGCGAGCGACGGCCTCTGGGCCATGGGGGTGTGCGACACCGGCTCCGGCATCAGCCAGGCGGACATGGCGCGCCTGTTCGAAGCGTTCAGCCAGGTAGGGAGCCGGCAGCACCGAAGCAGCATCGAAGGGACGGGATTGGGCCTGTACCTGTGCCGCAAGCTTGCAGAGTTGCACGACACGGCCATCCAGGTGGACAGCCAACTGGGCCAGGGCAGCCGGTTCTGGTTGAGCCTGCCGGCGGTACCCGCCCAAGACGAGGCCGCGGCATGAGCCGAGTGCGAATCCTGGTGGTGGACGACAACGCCATGAACCTGGCGCTGGTGGGCTACCTTCTGACAGCGGCCGGCTGCGAAGTGGTGTCTGCCGCGCACGGCGAGCAGGCCTTGTCCGTGCTTGCCGACGACGCCGCGTTTGACGGCATCTTGTGCGATGTGCAGATGCCGGTCATGGATGGCTATGAGTTTGCACGGCGGGTGAAAGCTGCGCCGGACTGGCAGCACATCCCCTTGGTGGCGATCACGGCACAGGCGATGGTGGGCGACCGTGAGCGCATTCTTGCTGCCGGCTTTGACGATTACCTCTCCAAACCACTCGATCCCGCATCTTTCATTGCCACCTTGGCTTCGCGCGTTTCTGGCTTGGCGGTGCCGCCGACACCGCCGCAACGCGCCAGCGATGGTGAACCGCGTCCGCGTCGGGGAACTGAGGCGACCATCCTGGTGCTGGACGACATCCCGGCCAACCTTCAACTCAAGCGCAGCTTGCTCGAACCACTGGGTTTTCGGGTGGTCACGGCGGACCGGCCAGACGAGGCACTGATGCTGGCCCGCGAAGAGCGACCCCAGCTGATCATCAGCGACGTGGGCATGCGCGAATCCAGCGGTTTCGAGTTCATCGCTCAGGTCAAGCGCGAACCCGGGTTGGCGGATGTGCCCTTCATCTTCCTCTCGGCCACCCATTGGGACGAGGAGGCCCGCCTGCGCGGCCTGGCACTCGGGGCCGCGCGCTACCTGCGCCGGCCGATCGATACCGACACCTTGCTGCGGGAAATCCGTTCCTGCCTCGGCGTTGCTCCGGTGCCCTGAGGCCGCGCTCAGGGCGACGTGGCGGCGGCCGCGAACAGATCCACCAAGCGACGGGCAGCGGGTGAGAGGTAGCCCTTGGCGCGGCGGGTCAACACCAGGCGGCGATGCATGGTCGCTTCCTTGATGGGAATCTCTTTGAGCAGCGTGCGGCCTGTTCGGCTGTGCAAGTGGTGGCGCGAGATGAAGCTCAACAGCCCCGTCTGTTCGATGAGCGCAGGCAGCATCAGCAGCATGGTGGATTCCACCTGCACCCGCGGACGCGGAAGGCGCTTGCGATCGAATGCGTGGTCCAGCCAGTCTCGCGTGGGGGCTCCAGGGGGCTGAAGCGCCCAGCGGTAGGGCACCAGGTCTTTCAAGGTGGGCGAGCCGCGCAGCAGCTCGTGCTTCGCGCTGGCGGCCACCACGATGGCGTCTTCGGCCACCACCTGAGAGATGAAGCCGTCGTCCAGCGCGCTCTCGGTGCCGACCATCAGATCGATCTCGCCAGAGCGCAGCTGCGGCTTCAAGGTCTCGATCAGCCCCACCGAGGTTCGCAGCGTCACCTCGGGCGCCTCTTTCAGCAACTGCCGGGCGACGGATGGAAGAAGGTACTGCGCCGCAGTGGGCACGATGCCCAGGCGCACGTGACCGGTGAGCCCCTGGCCGATGGCTGCCAACTCCTGCCGAGCGTCTTCGGCATCGAATCGGATGCGCTGCGCCCACTTGAGCAGGACGCGGCCGGCTTCGGTGAGCCGGATCCCACGGCCTGACTTTTCCAGCAGCGCGGCGCCGCAATCCTGCTCGAGCCGCCGGACGCAGCCGGTGAGCGCGGGTTGGGTTCGATGCAGTTTGGCAGAGGCGCGCCCCAGGTGCTGAAGCTCGGCAATCGTCTCGAAATAGCGCAGGTCTCTCAGGTCCATAGGCAAAGTGTCACTGATGGATCGGCAAGAAGAATCGATTGGACTGTAGTGACTCTCGCGCCAATACTGAAGCCCGAACTCGCATAACAGCCGTGCCGCCCATCGTGATATCGCGAAAGAGGCGGCCTTGACTCAGGAGACATATGCAAGGCATTCAAGCCCTTCGGTGCTTCTCGCTGGCGTTGGCCGGCGTGGGCACCTGCACGTTGGCCGCGGCCCAGGCCTGGCCCGAGAAGCCGATTCGCATCGTGGTGCCGTTTCCGCCGGGCGGCGGTACCGACATCATTGCGCGCGAAACCAGCCAGCGCGTGGCCAAGGCGACAGGCTGGGTGTTCGTCATCGACAACAGGCCCGGCGCTGGAGGCAACCTGGGGGTGGATGCCGTCGCCAAGGCGCCTGCCGATGGCTACACGCTGGTGATCGGTCAGACGAGCAACCTGGCCATCAACCCGACGCTCTATCCCAAGCTGCCGTACGACCCCCAGAAAGACCTCGCGCCGGTGGTGCTGCTGGCGCACGCGCCGCTGGTGATGGTGGCCAGCATGGCCACGCCCTACAAGACCCTGGCCGATGTGGTGAAGACGGCCAAGGCAAAGCCCGGCCAGTTGAACTTCGCCTCGCCGGGCAATGGCACCGTCGCCCATCTGACGGGCGAGCTGTTCCAGCGCGCAGCCGACATCAAGATGCAGCACGTGCCCTACAAGGGCGCTGCGGCGGCCATGACCGACGTGTTGAGCGGCCAGGTGGACGTGTACATGTCCTCAGTGCCCACGTTGCTGGGCCAAGTCAAGCAAGGAAAGGTCAGGGCGTTGGCGGTCACCTCCGCCAAGCGCGTCGACGATCTGCCCGACGTGCCGACGATCGCCGAATCCGGCTACAAGGGTTTTGATGCACGCAGCTGGTTCGGCCTTTTGGCACCGGCCGCGACGCCCAAGCCGGTGATCGCCCGGTTGAACGCCGAGTTCAACAAGGCCTTGCAACTCCCTGAACTGAACCGGCGCCTGCAGGACGAAGGGGCCGAGCCGGCCGGCGGCACGCCGGAGCAATTCACCGCGCTGATCCGGGACGACATGCCGCGCTGGGGCAGGGTGGTGCAGGAATCGAACATCAAGGTCGAGTGACGGGGGGCCCGAGCAGACCGGGATGCATGAAACCATGAAGGAGAGTGGCATGAGGCAAGCGGCGCAAGCGCCAGAACTGATTCGCGAGATCGAGCGTGTCGATCAGCGCTTGGTGGAGCAGGCGGGGCGGTATGCAGCGTCCATCCTGGCCGATGTGGCGGGACGCCGCGGCGCGCTGAGTGGTCGCATCGCGCCACTGGCGCCCAAGATGCGGATGGCGGGCCCGGCCGTGACGGTGGAGGTTCGGCCGGGCGACAACCTGATGATTCACGCGGCGCTGGCGCTGGTGAAACCGGGCGATGTGCTGGTCGTGGATGGCAAGGGCGATCTGTCCAGCGCGCTGATGGGCGAGATCATGTGCCGGCAGGCCATGGTCCTGGGTGTGTCGGGTGTGGTGATCGACGGCGCGGTGCGTGACAGCGAAGCCATTCGGGAGTTGGGCATCCCCGTGTACGCCGCGGGGCTCAACCCCAACGGTCCGACCAAGTCCGTGCCGGGGCGGGTGAACCACCCGATCTCGGTAGGGGGCGTTTCGGTGTGCCCGGGCGACCTGGTGGTGGGGGATGCCGACGGGGTCACGGTCATCGAGCGCGGCAAGGTTGCAGCCTTGCTGCCGCTGGCGGCCGAAAAACTGGTGGCGGAAGCGCGGCGCATGGTCGAAGTTCAGGACCCGCGCACCTGCCGACCGGCTTGGCTCGAGGGTGCCCTGCGGGCGGCGGGCGTGTTGAATGAGGGAGACGCGCTGTGAGTGACAACAGGCCCGTCATTCTGGTCACCGGGGCGGACCTGGCCCCCCAGGCCATGGCCTTGCTCAACGGCTGTGAGCTGGTGTTTGCCGGGGCATCGCCCACTGAAGACGATGTGGTGGCGTTGTGTGGCCGGCATGACCCCGCCGGCATCATCGTGCGGTACAGCAAGGTGGGCGAAGCCGCGATGCTAGCGGCGCCCAGCCTGAAGGTGATCTCCAAGCACGGCAGCGGCGTGGACACGATTGACCAAGCGGCCGCCCGGGCTCGCGGCATCAAGGTGGTGGCCGCGGTGGGCGCCAATGCGGCGGCGGTGGCTGAGCACGCCATGGCGTTGCTGCTGGCCTGCGCGAAATCGGTGGTGACGCTGAACGCTCGCATGCATTCGGGCCATTGGGACAAGGCCACGCACCAGAGCGTCGAGCTGGACGGGCGCACGGTCGGCGTGATCGGCCTCGGTGCCATTGGCCTGCGCTTCGCGCGCATGGCCGATGCGA
This sequence comes from Ideonella lacteola, assembly GCF_038066555.1. Classification (NCBI taxonomy): domain Bacteria; kingdom Pseudomonadati; phylum Pseudomonadota; class Betaproteobacteria; order Burkholderiales; family Sphaerotilaceae; genus Ideonella; species Ideonella lacteola. The sequence continues at coordinate 95,403 of NZ_JBBUTG010000023.1, forward strand.
TGGGGATGCGGGTGTTGGGAGTCGATCCTTTTGCCCAAAGTGTGCCCGGCCACGTTCAACGGGTGGATCTCGATACGGTCTGGCGCGAGGCCGACGCGATCTCGCTGCACTGCCCGCTGACGCCAGAAAACACTCGCCTGCTGAACCGATCGACGCTGGCGCGTTGCAAACGCGGCGTCTTGATCGTCAACACTGCCCGTGGTGGACTGATCGACGAATTGGACTTGCTCGACGCGCTGAACTCAGGCCAAGTGGCACATGCGGGACTCGACAGCTTTTGCAAGGAACCCATGACGGCCCCGCATCCGTTTCATGGCCATCCGCGGCTGACGCTCAGCCCTCATGTGGGTGGGGTGAGTGCGGAGGCCTACGTGAAGATGGGGGTGGCCGCGGCTCGCAATGCGCTGGCCGTGCTGCACGCTGAGCGGGGAGAATCAGCCACACTGTGAACCACCGAGGCCCGCCGTGGCCCGTTTCCAACCAGGGTGTCATGACCAGCCAAAGTCCACGTGTCGGCGTCGGTGTTGTCGTTGTTCGCGAAGGCCTGGTGCTGCTCGGCCTTCGCCAGGGCGCTCATGGAGCCGGAACCTGGGGTTTGCCAGGTGGCCACTTGGAATTCGGCGAGAGCATTGAGCAATGCGCCCGGCGCGAGGTGCTGGAGGAAACCGGGCTCGAGATTCAAGAGGTGTCGCGGGGCACGTATTCCAACGATGTCTTCGACGGAAAACACTACGTGACGCTCTTCGTCGCCGCGCGCTGCAAGTCAGGCGAGCCGCGGGTGCTGGAACCCGACAAATGCGTGAGATGGGGCTGGTTCCGTTGGTCTGACTTGCCCAGCCCGCTGTTCCAGCCATTGGCTTCGGTGCGGGATGCGGGCTACCGGCCAGTCGCTACATAGCGCGCCCAACCTCAACCCGTTGAGCCGGGCAAGTGCACTGTCAAATGCACTGTCAAATGATCGACGAAAGCGCGCACCTTGGGAGACAGGTGCCGTTGCCCTTGCCATAGGGCCTTGAAGCGGCCGGTCGAAGCCACGGCGTCAGGCAGCACCGCGCGCAAGCGTCCGTCCGCCACCATCTCTCGAACCAGGAAGTCGGGCAGGCAGACGATGCCAATCCCTTTGAGTGCCGCGGTCAGCACGGCTTCGATGTGGTTGCAGGCCAGCACTGTGCGAATGGCCGCCGCCGCCGGCTCCGCGTCATCGGGCAGCGGCCAGTCGAGCAGCTTGTTGGTGTGAGGGTGGCGAAACTTCACGGCGTCGTGTTGGCCCAGCTGAACCAACCGCTGTGGAGCGCCTCGGCGGCGTAAGTAGTCAGGTGAAGCCCAGAGCCCGAGCCGAAACGCCTGCAAGGGGCGTGAGATGAGGCCGGAGTCGGCCAGATCGCCACTGCGGATGGCGATGTCGACGCCATCGTCGATCAGGTCGACAGGGCGGTCGGTGAAGTGCAGATCCACCTCAACGTCGGGGTAGCGCACCAGAAAGTCGGGCAGCAGCGGCAGCAGGAAATGGTGGCCCACGACGGGCGCGCTCACCCGAAGCAGGCCGCGAGGCTGCGCTTGCGCTTGGACGAGAAGGGCGCGGGCATCGGCCAGCTCATCGAGCGCGCGTCGGCAGCGCTCGTGGAACAGCTTCCCCTCGGCCGTGAGCTGCATGCGCCGGGTGCTGCGCTGGATCAGGCGGACACCCACGTCTTGCTCCAGCCGAGCCACCGCCTTGCCAATGGCCGAAGGTGTGCGTTGCAGCGCCCGGCCCGCAGCGACGAAGCTGCCCAGCTCGGCGGTTCGGACAAATGCCAGCAGGCCGTTGAGTGGGTCCATGAATGTCGCTGCCCTTCAAAACAGGAAGCCGAAAGATGGCCAGCGATTGAAGCACATGGTTCCGTAATGAACGGAAGTGCAACGACGATTTCAATGATTCAAGCCGGGATAGCGTGTATGGCACCATGCCACGCCACCTGACGAACCTGCCGTTGTCACCGGCTCTGCCACTGCTCTTCGTGCTGCTGCTTCCACTGGGCCTGCAGGCGATTGGCCTGCATGGGGTGAGGGTGCTGGACACCTGTCTGCTCTATGTGGTGCTGGCCTTGGGCATGAACATCGTCGTGGGCTACGCTGGCCTGCTGGATCTCGGCTTCATCGCCTTCTACGCCGTGGGCGCCTACGCCGGCGGCCTGTTGGCATCGCCCCATCTGCTGGAGCAGTGGCCCGCCCTGTTGACGTGGTGGCCGCAGGGGCTTCACGCGCCCTGGTGGCTGATGTTGCCGTTGAGCGCTGCGCTTGCGGCCGCTTGCGGCATGCTCTTCGGCGCGCCGACCTTGAAGCTGCGGGGCGACTATCTGGCCATCGTCACGCTGGGCTTCGGCGAGGTGGTGCGGCTGCTGATGGTGAACCTGGTTGAACCGATCAACCTGACCGGAGGTGCCAAGGGCCTGGGCCCGATCGACCCGATCCGCATCGGCGGGCTCGACCTGGGCCGCCCTCTGCACATCGGCTCGGTGGCGATCGCGCCGGTCACGCTCTATGCGTACCTGCTGTTGGCGTTCGCCGCAGGTGCGATCGCCGTGAGCGTGCGGGTGCAAGCCTCGCGTCTCGGCCGCGCCTGGATGGCGATGCGAGAAGACGAGACGGCGGCAGAAGCCATGGGATTGGACGTGCGGAGGCTGAAGCTCGCCGCGTTTGGCCTGGGCGCGGGCCTGGCGGGCATCACCGGCTACGTTTTTGGCACCTGGCAAGTCTTCATCTCACCCGAGGCGTTCAGCCTTCAGGAATCGATCATGGTGGTGGCGATGGTGGTGTTGGGCGGCCCGGGCCGCGTTCCCGGCGTGGTCATCGCCGCCTTGCTGCTGGCGGGCCTGCCAGAGGCCTTGCGCTACGTGGTCGGCCCATTGCAGAACTGGTCAGACGGTCGCCTTGACGCCGGCGTGCTGCGCCCCCTGATCGTGGCTGCGGCCATGGTCGGCACGATGCTGTGGCGACCAGCGGGGTTGTGGGTGGGGCAGGGGCGGGGGAGCGCGTTGGATCCGGGTTAGCTTGGGAAGCAGCGGCCCGCAGCAATTCCGAACAGACGAAACCTGAATCGGGCTGTACGCTGCGCGTCGCTCCCCACGAGCAACCATCAAGCGAATCAACGAGGAGAGAGAACCATGAGCCCAAGAAGAGGGCGGCGATCGAGCCTGGCCTTGGCCTTGGTCACCGCCGGCATGTTGGCCGCCTGCGGCGGTGGCGATTCTGCAGACGACACCACGCTGGCCCACGCCAGCGCTCCGGAGAGCGACCGAGCGCGTGCGTCATCAGCCCTGCAGGCCGCGGCACGCCCGTTTCCGCAACACGTGACCTACACCGCCGGCACGATCAAGCCCACCCATGTGTCGCAGGCGGACATGGACGCCAAGGTGATCTCTCAATACGCGTTGTGGAAGACCAACTACCTGCGCACCGACGGCGGCGACGGAAGCTGGATCAAATACGACAACACCAACTCCACCGTATCCGAAGCCCACGGCTACGGGATGGTGCTGGCCGCCTACATGGCCGACAAGGAAACCTTCGACTCGATGTATGGGTACTTCACCAAGCATCCGAGCAAGTGGGGCCCGCACCTGATGGCATGGAAGCAGACGCTCAAGGGCGGCAAGATGACCGACGTGGAAGGGCAGATCTCGGCCACCGACGGTGACCTCGATGTGGCTTACGCGCTGCTGCTGGCCCATGTGCAATGGGGCTCGACAGGCAGCATCGACTACAAGGCGCGTGCGCTGGAGGTGATGCACGACATCCTGAAATGGGATATCGGCCCCACTTATTCCAACCTCAACGTGGGCGACTGGACGCGCGGGGCCGATTTGAACTACACGCGCTCGTCCGATTTCATGACCGGCCACATCCTGGCCTTTGCTCGCTACGACTCGGCCAACAGTGCGAAATGGAACCGGGTCTACGACGAGATCTCAAAGGCGGTCAACGACCAGTTCACCCACGGCAGCGAGCAGACCGGCCTGATGCCCGACTTCATGCTGCGCTCCAGCGCACGCTATTCGCCAGTGATTGGTAGGTGGCTCGAAACCAAGAACGATGGCGACTTCTTCTGGAACGCAGCCCGCACCCCCTGGCGATTGGCCGCGTCCTGGCTCAACGATGGCCGCACCGACATGAAGGCCTCGCAACAACAGATGGCCAAGTGGATTCGCGAGAAGACGGGCGGCGTGCCGAAGAAGATTCGCGATGGCTACTTCGTGAAGAACGGCCCCAATGGCCAGCAGATGGACAAGCACCGCGACCTGGTCTTCACCGCGCCGATGGCGGTGAACGCGATGCTCGGCGGGCCGGAAGGCCAAGCTTGGATGAACAGCCTGTGGACATCGATCACCGGCGGCGACTACCCAGCCACCGTCGAATACTACGGCGACGCGATCCGCCTTCAAGCGCTGTTGACGATCTCGGGAAACTGGTGGGCGCCGTGAATGTCAGGGCGATGCCAGTAGTGGTGCTGATCGAGGCGACTTCGTTGAACGCGAACGACGGACGATGAAACGGCAGAGCCTTGGGCGGCCATGGCAGGCTCGCCGTCATCATTGGCGTGACAATGTATATTATGTTAATTAACAGCTCTGAGAGCATCTGCCACGCGGACTTCTACGTCCATTTGCGCAAGTTCTGGCCGATTTCTTGCGCAAATGCGTGCTGCTGGGTGCCCGCTTCATCGTCAGCGTGGGCTGTCCGTCCTCCGGCGGCCAGCGCACGGTCCGTGGCGGCTCCAGCCGTATTCAAGTCAGCTTGGGCACATGTGGGTGACCGCTGCAGCATGCCAAGGTCTCAAGTTGCTCCGCCTGGCGTACGCCGGTGGTACTCTGTGGGCCACCTCTACCAGGGAGTGTCCGAAATTCTGTGTTTGAGGCGCTCTGAGACTTCTCCGCGGCGGCGGTGGGCGCTTGCGACACCGACCGACGTGGTGGGACAGTCGGTCTCCATCCTACGCGAGCGGCTTGGTGAACCGGTCCGCATAGAGGATGGCAAATTGATTCATCGCCTCCTTCCAGTTGTGCGCCGCACGTCCCCAGTCGGCCGTGATGTTGCGCAAGGCGAGCCAGAGGAGCTTGTTCGCTGCGTCATCGCTGGGGAAGTGACCCCGGGACTTGATGATCTTGCGAAGCTGCGAGTTGATGCTCTCGATCGCATTGGTCGTGTAGATCACGCGACGAACGGCCGGCGGGAAAGCGAAGAACGGAATCACGCGGTCCCAGGCCCTACGCCAGGCGGCAACGACGGTGGGAAACTTCTGTCCCCATGGGCCTTGCTCGAAGGCATCGAGTTCGCGCTCGGCGGCCTGGGCACTGGTGGCCGCGTAGATCGGCTTGATGGCGGCGGCCAGGCCCTTGCGATCCTTCCAACTGGCGAAGTCGAGGCTGTTGCGGATCAGGTGCACGATGCAGGTCTGCAGCGTCGTGGCCGGATACACCGCACCCAGCGCTTCCGGCATGCCCTTCAGGCCATCGGTGACGGCGATCAGGATGTCGTTGACGCCGCGAGTCTTCAGGTCGTTGAACACCTTCATCCAGAACTTCGCGCCTTCGGTTCCTTCGATCCACATGCCCAAGATGTCGCGGGTGCCGTCAGGCAACACGCCCAGCGCCAGGTAGACCGCCTTGTTGCGCACGACGGCGTCCTCGCGGATCTTCACGCGCAGCGCGTCGAAGAACACCACCGGGTACATCGGATCGAGCGGGCGGCTCTGCCAGGCGCCGACCTCGGCCATCACCGCATCGGTCACGCAGCTGATTAACTCGGGGCTGACATCGACCCCGTACTGATCGGTGAGGAATCCCTGGATCTCGCGCACGGTCATGCCGCGTGCGTACATGGCGATGATCTTGTCGTCGAAGCCGGTGAAGCGCCGCTCGTGCTTGGGGATGAGCAGCGGCTCGAAGCTCGACTCGCGGTCGCGGGGCACATCGATGCGCAGCGGGCCGTCCTCGGTCAGAACGGTCTTGGCAGTCTTGCCGTTGCGCTGGTTGACCGTCTGGGCCGCCTTGGGAGGGTTGGCCCACAGAGTACCACCGGCCGTGACCAACGAGGGCGATTCCGGCGACCGTGGTGTACCGCTGCGGCCACCTACGTGCGCCCATGCTGACTGGAATACGGCTGGAGCCGCGGCGGACCGAGCGCTGGCCGCCGGGAGCTTGTCCGGAGTTTTGTGTGCGAGGCATAGCATGACCGACCTGGAGCATCTATGCCACCAAGCAAGACGAAGTTGAAGAACGCGGCGATAGCTGCGAAGTCGGCGGCCCTGCCGAAGATTCCCAAGGAGCTGCTGGACCAGTTGGTCAGCGGGCCGATGAGCGGCGAGGCGGTCAACGCCGCGTCGATGGCGTTCAAGAAGGCGCTGATCGAGCGCGCTCTGGGCGCCGAGCTCGACCACCACCTGGGCTACCCGAGTGGCGCCGACAAGCCGGCCGTCCAGCGCTTTGCCAAGGTCGCTGAAATCCTTCGTCCCATCCGCCCAGCGTCGTAGCACTTGTTGTGCAAGTATTCTGCTTTGCCAGTCACTGCCTCGTCGGGCCACCGGGCTTGAAATGCATGTCGGTTGTAGCATTGCGTTGCAGGCATTTCGGTGCCCTACCCGCTCTGCCTAACCGCTCCGTCAAGGGGACTGGCCTGCGGCCAGCCCCTTACGTCGAACGTTAGGCATCAGAAGGCAGCAGGGCCGGTGAAGTCTCAGCGACATGTCTACGGTTTCTGGGTGCCAGCTTCATCGTCGGCGTGGGCTGTCCGTCCTCCGGCGGCCAGCGCACGGTCCGCGGCGACTCCGGCCGTATTCAAGTCAGCTTGGGCACATGTGGGTGGCCGCGGCAGTACACCGCGGTCGCCGGAATCGCTCTCCTTTGTCTCCGCCAGTAGTACTCTGTTGTCCATCTCTGCCACGGCAAGCTTTCAGCGCTTTACCGAGGTAGCTGAAGTCCTTCTTCTCTCCCGGCCAGCGTCGTAGCATTTGTCATGAGAGTCTCTAGCTCAACCTACGCATACCTTGCATGGCTGCCCGGCATGAAATACCCGTCGGTTGTGGCGTTGCGTTCCAGGCATCTGGGTGCTCTGGCCCCCTTTGCCTAACCGCTCCGTCAAGGGGACTGGCCTGCGCCCAGCCCCTTACGTCGAACGTTAGGGAATGTCTGCAGAAATCGCGCGGCCTGGTGCTTGGCGGGAAGCTGAAGTGCTGAGACGATATGGCGCATGAAACAACACAGCCTGGGCCTGGGGACGACGGCCAAGCGCACG